>QKJO01000155.1 GCA_003249275.1 Spirochaetaceae bacterium | reverse complement strand
CGATGGGAAATCCCAGAACGGCCAGGGCCAGAAAGATAATGGTCATGGTCAGTCCGCTCATTTATCCTTACCTCCCATGAGACCGATGATCCGGAAAATACCGGCCAGTACCCCCAGAACGGCACCCAGAAGACCGGCTCCGAAAAACAGAGCATTGGGCATCTCAAGAGAGGGAGATTTGACCGTACCGCTGTTTTTCATAAGCTGCAGATGACTGTATATATAAACACCATAGAAGAACATCATAAGAAGGATCAGAATTATGCTGTGTATTTTTCTTTTTTCAGGGCTCAGGATACGGGACAGCAGATCAAATTTGACATGATCTCCCCGGAAAAAAACGACCGGAGCCGAAATGAGGACCATGGAGAGAAGTAAAAACCGTGAGAGTTCCTCGACCCAGACAAAACCTGCTCCTGCAAGGTTCCGGAGAAGGACCTGCAGAAACACCATGACTGTCAGAGCGAGGAGAAGAAGGATGGAGACGAATTCCACACCCTGGAAGATCTTTTTCATATTACCGCCTTGTAGAAAACTCCGCTCCGGCGTGAACCGGAGCGGCATTGTTTACAAACTCTTATTTAATGGAATCAATAATTTTGTACAGTTCGCCCCACTTGTCGTTGAATCTTTCAGCAACAAGCTTCTTGACACTGGCTCTGAACTCGTCGACCTTGAGTCCGTCGGCAGCTGTGATGACATTCATACCGGCTTTCTTCAGGTTTTCAACGTCAGCTTTTTCAGAAGCGATTGTCAGGTCGGTAGCCCATTTGGCTGTTTCTGCCGAAGCTTCGGCAACAGCTTTTTTCTCGCTGTCTGAAAGACCCTGCCATACGGTTTCGTTTACGAATACACCTTCGGCACCCATGATGTGGGATGTAAGCATGATATTGCTCTGGATGTCGAACAGTTTGTTGGCATAGATAACTCCTACGGGGTTCTCCTGTCCGTCGGCGGCACCGGTTGCAAGAGCGGTGGGTACTTCAGACCAGTCGATGGGAGTTGCCAGAGCGCCCATTCCTTCCACGGCAGTCATGTAGATGGGAAAGGGAATGGCGCGGATCTTCTTGCCTTTCAGGTCGGCGGGAGAGTAAACGGGGAAGTTGGCAGTCAGCTGTCTGGCACCGAAGAAGAAGTTGTAGATGTTTCTGATGTTTCTTTCTTTGATGGCTCCCTCGTTCAGTTTTTTCATGATGGGAGAGTTGACATCGGTTACCCGCATCAGGTGTGCAACATCCTTGTAGAGATAGGGAGTATCCAGTACGCCGTAATCGGGGTAGAGAGATCCGATACCGCCCATTGTGTTGTGATGGAAGGCAACGGTTCCGTTGCTCAGCATTTCAGCCTGTTCCTGAATGGTTCCCAGCTGTGAGGAGGGATACACCTGAATAACGATGGAGCCGTTTGTTTTCTGCTCAACAAGTTCGGCAAAATGAACGGCTTGTTTTCCCGCGATACTTTCGGGGGTGTTCATATGGGCGTAGCGAAGTACCTTTTTTCCGTCTTCTTTCTGTCCTTCTGCAAAAAGAACTCCGGCCATACAAAGAACCAGAAATAATAATCCTACCTTTTTCATAGATGACTCCTTAATCTTAAAAAATTATCTCAAAGCTTCCTTAGCTTTATCCACAATATTGGCCACTGTGATCCCGTATTTTGCAAACAGTTCTTCCGGCGTTCCTGATTCTGAAAACCTGTCCTGAAGTCCTATTCTGATTACTTTGCGGGGACAGTACTGGGCCGACATCTCAGCGACGGCGCTCCCCAGTCCTCCAATGACCGTATGATCTTCCACGACGAGAGCAGCCTTGGCGCCCTCCAGATATCCGACGACCTCCTCCTTGTTCAGCGGTTTTATGGTGGCGGCTTCCACAGCCTTCACCTTGATACCCATGTTTTTAAGCTCTTCGCAGGCTTCCCTGACAACAGGGAGGACAAAACCGTGTGCGAAGATGACAAGTTCACTGCCCTCATCATAAAAGGTTCTGGTTTTTCCGATCTCAAAGGGCGTATCATCGGACCAGAAGACAGGGTCACGGCCGCTTCCGATTCTCAGGTATACAGGACCATCGATGGAAAGCATGGCCTTGACGGCCTTTCTGACCTGACCGGCGTCGGAAGGGGAAAGAACGGTAATTCCGGGGATGGTCCGGGCGATGCCGATATCTTCCAGTCCCTGATGGGTTACCCCTTCTCTTTCGCCGGAGCCCATTCCTCCGTTGGCTCCCACCACTTTGACATTCAGTCCGGGATAGGAGACCGCATTCCTCAGCTGCTCGCAGGCCCGCTGGGTGGCAAATACGGCATAGGACACAAACACCGGCTTGAGTCCGCAGGAGGCAAGTCCGGCGGAAGCGGCCATGGCGGCCTGTTCGGAAATTCCCATCTCCATGTAGTTGTCCGGATATTCACTTATAAAATCCTGAGCCTTGATGACGCCGCCGGAATCGGAGGAGACAAGAACTACAGAACTGTCCTCCGCTACGGCATCCAGCAATCCATCGGTAACGGCCCGTCTTGTACTGGCGGTATTCATACTTTTCCTTCCTCCAATTGACTCATTCCCGAGAGATACTGTTCCTCGGTGGGAACTCTCTTGTGCCAGGAATTGTCTTCCTCCATGAAGTCGATGCCCTTGCCCTTGACTGTGTCGCAGATAATGACCGAGGGACCGGCCTGGGTGGAAGCGATGTCCACAGACTTCAGAATGGCCGCGAAATCATGACCGTCAATCTCCTGACAGGGCAGCTGAAAAGCTTTCATCTTTTCATCGATGGGCAGGGTACCGCTGACCTCGCTCAAAAGTCCGCCGCTCTGACGGCGGTTATGGTCTACAAAGATGTACAGGTTGTCCAGCTTGTGTTTGACAGCGGCCTGCAGGGCCTCCCAGATGATTCCTTCCTGGAGCTCCCCGTCACCGGTCAGAACGAACACACGGCTGTCCTTTTTCTGAATTTTAAGGGCTTTTGCCATACCCACGGCCATGGCAAGGCCGTTGCCGAGGGGACCGGTAGTCGCCTCGATTCCGGGAGTCTTCACCATGTCGGGGTGACCCTGGAGCCGGGAACCGATCTTCCGGAGGGTGAATTTCTCATCCTCGGGAAGCACACCTTTTCTGATCAGCGCCGCATAGAGGGCGGGACAGGCGTGACCCTTGGACAGAACAAACCTGTCACGGTCATCCCAGTCGGGACGAGCGGGATCGATATTCATAACCCCGCCGAAGTAGAGGGCCGTGATGATATCGGCTGCCGAATAGGACGGTCCCAGATGACCGTCTTTTACGTCATATACCATTTCCAGAACATCCTTGCGGATCAGTCTGGCCATGTTTTTCAACTCTTTCACATCCATAATTTTTCCTTATTTCAGATATGCCTTGAGGGATTCCAGCCCCAGTCTGATACTGCTGAGGACGGGAATTCCGGTAGCCTCTCTCAAACTCTGTTCCATCCGGGCCATGGACCCCTGAGCCAGAACAATGACATCGCAATCCCCGGAGATGCCTTTGGCGGCTTCCAGGAGCAGTGTGTCGTGTTTTGCCGGATCTCCGTCTGTAAGCGCCTGAAAAGCTCCGGAAGCCAGACCGTTGACGATGCTCACTTCCTTTCCCTGTTCTCCGGCCACCTTCTCAACCAGGTCCATTGTCGGTTTCAGAGTCGTCGGCAGGGTAGCCAGAACACCGATCCGGCTTCCGGTCCGGACAGCCTCCTCGATCATGGGCCTGTCGATCCTGAGAACGGGGATATCGAAGAAGGGCTGAAGATAGTCGACAGAGACTCCGACGGAAGAACAGGTTTCCCAGATCAGATCCACTCCCATATCCGCACCGATTCTGGCGTACTGGTGCAGCCGGGCCAGTACAGCAGGGGTCATTTTCCCGGCGCTGATGACATCGGCGATCAGACTGTCGTCAAGAACATTTATGAATCTGACACCGGGAAGAACTTCCGCTGCCATCTTCTTCAACGGGTCGACCAGAGCCGCCCCGGTAAATAAAGCCATTACAGTTTTCTGATTCATCAGTTTATCGCTCCATAAAAAG
>QKJO01000125.1 GCA_003249275.1 Spirochaetaceae bacterium | reverse complement strand
TTATTAATCAAAATTATACAGATGCCAACATGTTTGTCAACGATTTAAAATTTTTTTTACTAAATCGCCGAGCATTTTATTCCGAAGGGGAGTAGAATCCCGAACCGGGGATCTGACCCTCAACTGTTATAACTATCTCTTTTATCTGTGGAAAATTAAATCTTATGTTCTCTCTGATATAGTTATTTTTTTCTTCATAGTTTACGGGAGTGCCGGGAATATCCTTTATAAAGTCTTTATTGAAATCAAGATAGAGAGTATCCCCTTTAATAATCGAGGCCTTCAGTTTTGTCCCCGGGGGTATAAAAGGATTCATCTGAAGAACTTCAGGGCCCAGCAGCAGTTCCCGGACGAATAAATCCATTCGATGGGAACCGTCCGAGGCGCGGTAAATATTTCTGATTTCCGCATTTTTTCCTTTCATCGAATCAAGTGGAAAAAAAAGAACGTATTGAGTTCTTCCTTTTTCAAAATTAAAAAGTGTGAGAACTGTGAGAAAAAATACTGCCGCCAGAGCTGCCGGTGCAAAGGGAATCAATTTTTTAATCATTAATTAAACCTGTTTTCAAAAAAATCTACAAAATCCACAATGCCATTATAGATTCCATTCCTGAGTCTCTTCAAGTATTGCGGGTCTCTGAGGAGTGCCGTTTCATCATTATTTGTAATAAAACCCGTTTCGATCAGGACTGAGGCCATCATGGCGTTTCTGACTACAAACCAGGATTCTTCCTTGATTCCCCTGTCCGGAGTGTCATTTCCGATTACCAGACCCAGATTGTTCTGAATAAAACCTGCCAGTTTCTGACTTTCCAGAGTGAATTCCTCTTCAAGCAGAGTATTGAGAACGGGATCAAAGGCATTTGCGTTTTTGTTGTCATTCAAAATCTGTCTCCGGTAATCCTCGGGCAGATACCAGACTTCATACCCCCTGGCGCTTCTGTTCAGACTTGCATTGGCATGAACGGAAACATAGATGATTCCTTCCCCATTCTGCAGGTTGAAGCTGTTCGCCAGAGCAACCCGCTCCTCCAGAGTGGGATAGATGTCATTTCTTCTTGTTAAAATTATCTTTTTATCGCTGTATCTGGATTTAAGAGCTTCTTCAAGACCGAGGGCAAGGTCCAGTACAAGGTTCTTTTCATTCAGTGGGACCGGGATGCCGTCCACCGGAAAGGAACTTGTCGCTCCCGAATCCCGACCGCCGTGCCCGGGATCAATGATTATGGCAGCAACGCGGAACCGTGCCGTACTTCCGGCCGCCGTAGAATCATTGAAGTACTTATCAATAAAAGCAACCGTATCATCAGAAAATTTCAGAACCCCGTTTTCATAGACGATGGCAGCGCTGTAGTAAACATCTTTTCCGTTCAGTACCAGTATGGGTTCGTCCGCCATGAAGGCAATCGATTTTGAATTTTTAAGGAGCAGACCCTTTTTGATGACAGGATCCCAGAGCAGTCTGGCACCTGTTTTATCAAGAAGAGAGTTCTGATCCAGAGGTTCTGAATGGATTCCTGATATCCGGAGGAGAAGTAATACTATGAAAAATACTCTATAGAGCCTCTTCATTCTGTCTAATATACCATGTTGCGCCCTGTATGCCTCCCCTGAGTAGAGCATACCAGAAATGAAGGGCATAAAGCGTCCAAGATGAACCTGCCGTCGGCTCCGTCCTGTTTTCTTCGAAGATTTCGTCAAGCGCGTCCGACAGTTTAAGGCAGTTCCAGTCTCTCTGATTCAGAAAATCTGTTTCTGCTATCCCTGGTACGGGAACAGCGCTTTCCTTGTATTTCATAGTGAAATCGGGTTTGAAGGTCTTCAATTTTTCAAGGTCCTTCCATAGTTCAATCCGGTAGGCGGAAGGAGGAAAGGCGGTCTCCAGGGGCTGGGAGAGAAAATCAAGAGTGTCATCATTGTCAGATTCAAGGAGAATTCTGATTCTGGAAACGCCGAAGTTGCTGGCCTCTACGGCCTCATTCCGGTTTTTTGCAACAGCTATTACGTTTCCGCATTTCATTACATTGTTCAGGGGGAATGCCACAGTATCGCCGATGTCGGATATCAGAAAAATATCCCTGACGTGCTCCATACTGTGTACTTCTTCCAGGTTGCTTATGTCTTTGATGACCCCCGGAATTGAAAGAAAGGCCCTTTCGGAGGAGGTGTTGTTCAGCACCGGCTGCAGTGAGCCGGGAGCCATTCCCATTGCCAGGCGCATGCCCTCTTCAACCAGATTGATTCCCGAAGCGTAGGGAAATGTCCATCCCGACATATAGCCTCCCGAAAGACGGGCCGCTATTTCGCCGATCATGACTCCCCTGGATGTGACTTTTATGTCACCTTTTGCCGCACCGTGATGAATGCCCAGAGCTCTGACTCCGTCTTTGAATACCCTGAAAATCTCCTCCCTTGTCTGATCATCGGCTTCGGAAGGAAGGGTGTGGCCCATTTCGATGAAGCAGGGAGGATAATAGATGTGACGGTCGGCGAAACCTGTGATCGTGATGGTTCCTCCGTAAACCAGGGCGTCAATGCTGTACTCCCGGCCGTCCATGAACTCCTCAATGATGGCTCTTCCGGTTCTGGAGTAACCGATGGCCTCATTGACGGCCTCGGACAGACCTTCGGGACTTTCCACGGTTATAACTCCCCTGCCTCCCATGTTATCCACCGGTTTGACGACCAGCGGATAATTGAGTCCGCGAGTCTCTTTCCGGGGATCCATATCTTCGGAGATCTCTCTGAAATCGGGACAGGGGACGCCGTGTTCCCGGAATCTTTTTCTCATGCGGTATTTGTCGGTGCAGTCCAGTGCCGTCTGATAGGGTATGCCCGGCAGATTCAGCTTGTCGGCGACCCAGGCGACGGAGGAGGAAAAGTCGGTTCCGCAGGTAAAAACACCTCTTATGTCATGGGAATCCCGGAGTTCCTCGGCGGCATGAGCCAGCCCGGTCCGGTCCTTGAGATCTATATGAAGAAATTTATCCGCTCTGGACCGGCAGGGTGCCGCCGGATTGCCGTCCGCCGCTATACTGAACCAGTTGTTTCTTCGTGCCGCCTCAAAGGCGGGAAGCTGCATGATTCCAGCTCCCAGAATGATAATTGCCGGTTTATCCATATGTTATCCCTTTTCTGCATAAATTTCGAAAGTATCGCCCCAGCCGAAGAGTCTGCTTATATGAAGCAGGACTGAAGGGCCGAGCCATTTCCTGACGGCCGCCGGAAAACGTTCCGTGTGATGCCCGGTGATGTAAAATCTGACATTTTTGAATCCGTAGAGTTTTAATGCTCTGCGCGCCGATTTCCTGTCCCAGAGGGTGAAATGGTCTTCGGGACTTTTTTCAAGGAAGCTGCCCGGGTTGAACAGGCCGCTGACACCCGATGCATGAGGTGTCGACAGGGCCAGTACCCCTCCCTTCTTCAGCAGTCCGAAGGCTCTGGTCAGCACCGAATCCAGGTTCTGGAAATGCTCAATCACATACCAGAACGTTATGACATCGAAGAACCCTTTTTCAAATGTTCCGGACTGAGTCTCTTCAAATGCCCCTCTTGAAACATTCAGCTGGGGAAAATTCTCTTTGATATATGCCACCGCATCTTCCGAAATTTCAAGTCCCCAGGATGAGAAGCCTCTGTCATGGGCCGATAAAAGAAAGGGACCGTAGGCACAGCCTACATCCAGGAGATTGCCCGAAGTCCTCTTCAGTCTGCTGATCCGTTCATCCGCCATCTTCCGGATATGTGGAAAATCTTCAATATAGGTTTTTCCGTACTGTGCTTTGTACTCGGAGAAGAAGTACTCTTTGCCGTATATATCACCTTTCTGTCTGAATTGAACCATATACTTCATCCGGCAGACGCCGCATTGAAAGTAGCTTTTTCCCGGAAAGCGTCCGATGCTTTTTCTCCGTCTGCTGCCGCAGACAGGACAGTCGTCGCTGGAAATGGTCATGCTCTTCAGCCAGTCGGGAAAGGAGAGCCCCGCAACAGCGCCGTCTGCGGAGGAACGGTTCTGAAGGTCTCCTGATCCGCCGCAGACGGTGTCCAGGTTCCTTTCGATGAAATCTCTGATATCACGCGGGTTCCGGCGGAATCCGTTCTTCAGAAAGGTGAAGCCGGAACGGCTGCTGAGGCGGTCATGATAGGGGCCGGGATTAAGGAGCAGAACGTTCACGCCTGCGGCCAGGGATTCAAAAGCCGTCAGACCGTAACTCGTTACCACAAGATCATAGGTCCAGAGTTCCTCCCTGAGATTTTCGACATATGTCAGACAGTTGACACCCGCAGGAATAAGGGGCTGTCCACTGAAGGGCAGGATAAAGGTCCACTCATACCGGTTAGTCAGTTCGGTGCTTAGAGCCTCAAGAACCTTGAGTCCCAGAGATCCGGGATCTTCTCCGCCGAAGGTCACAAGGACTTTTTTGATCTCTTCAGACTGTCTCTTCTTTCCGGGAGGGCTGAAAAATCCGAAATTTACAAGGTTGGGAACAGTTCCGCTCAGATTGGGAAGTATATCCAGAGTGTAGGATCCATCATCCCGCATAGAACCGGTTTCATCCACCGCAATGACCGGTATTCCCGCCAGTTCCGCGGGCAGACTTTCTGTCTGCCGGTTGTCGAGAACGATAAGATCCCAGTCAGAGCCTGGATCTTTCAACCACCGGGTACGGGAGTCCTGTTTGAACAGGGGATGGTCCCGGCTGATGCTTTTTTCATCATTGTCCAGAGAGTAAAGGTACTGAACCGGGAAATCCCTTCCCCACTCCAGACAGCGTTTCAAATGCCCGGTACCATTCCCGCTGCGGGTGGACGGGATAAAAAGTATCCTTTCGGTATCAATCATTCTTCCGTAAAAATTCCTTTAAACTTTCAAAGCTGACCGGAGAAGATCCGTCATAGAGGGCGGTGAATATGGAAGATATGTAATCGTAATCATCCTGAGTGTCCAGAGTCACTCTGTGGCTGTAGGGCGGAAAATGTTCAAGATATTCGAGCTTGAACTGTTCCGGATGGTTATAGAGAAAAGGAGTGACATGCTCATGATCATAGGGTTCCGAGGTCAGGGCATAGGCTGCTTCAAGAGCCTTTCTGCGGAAGACTTCCACACCGCAGCCCACAGGAAGATGCTTCATGGCCATATAATCGGCTGTCCCGTCCTTTTCGATGGCTGAAATGACCTTTTGAGCCATCTCCCAGGATACAAGAGGGTTGTCTCCCGTCGCCCTGACGATCAGATCCGAATTATACTTTCTTCCCGCATCAATGTACCTTTTGAGAACATCCTGTCTGTCGCCGGCAAAAACATCAAATCCGAATCTGTCCGCCAGAGGGATCAGTTTGTCTTCGTCTCCCGCAGCCGTAACAAGGACATAGTCATCTATATTCAGGTTTCTGAGGGAATTCATGGCATGTTCGATCACAGTTCTGCCGCTGATCATTTTCAGAGCCTTTCCCGGCAGTCTGCTGGAATCCAGTCTGACCTGCAGAAAGAGAGATTTTTTCATTGAAGCTCCCATAACTCTGTCAGACTGTAAGGATCCATCTGAAAGCGGAACCTGTTGCGGTTTACCCAGTTCAGTATGTTTTTATAATCCCTGAGGGAGTTGAATATGGACATTCCCGACTGCATATGAAATCTGAATATGCTTCTTGCCGACAACTGGCAGGAATCCCCTTTGAAATTGAGGGCCAGGTTCTTCAGGAAAAAACGTTTGTAGGACGAGTCTATTGTGATATCGTCGTTGGGGATTTCATTCTGATAGGCAATCTTGATTCCCGTGTAGCATTGAATCGATTCTCCCCAGAGGAAGGCCCTGAATCCGAAATCCAGCTTTTGCCAGTAGGGAGATCTGATTTCCGGATCGAATCCCTCAGTGAGCAGGTATTTTTTTCTGTTGTAAATACCGCAGTAATCAAAAGGATAGAGTGTGGGCGTCTCATTCTTGACCGAACCCAGAGGTATGACTTCCAGTTTTTTTCCTGAAAAAACCGGAGCCAGACGAATCGGGATGGAGTCCTTGCTCGAATTCATCAGCACGGGAACGCTGCACAGGGCCTGCTGTTCCGAGGCGGCCGAAAAGAGTCTGCCTGTTTTCCCCACAATCTGCAGATCCATGTCGTCCCACATGACCAGAACATGGGAGCCGGACGACTCGCGTATGGCTATGTTGATCTGCTCACCCGTCGACAGATGGCCGGGCATGATGATGCACTTCAGTTCCGGGACGCTTCCCGACAGGTTTTCAAGTTCCTTTCCCGGGTTTTCGATGGACAGGATTTCATCCACCTTGAGCTGGGACAGTTTGAGGATCTGTTCCTTTCGGAAGGGCCGTCCGCCGCGGCTGAGCAGGACGACTGTGATTCCTTCAAAGGGAGCCCTGTCAATTTCTCCGGAGGGGATGACTGTGTAGCCCGGTTTCGAATCAGAAATTGAAGCTGTAGTATTCATCGCAACCTGCACAAATTCCTCTGTAATTCCCCTGTGTATGATCCAGAAAAAAGGCCGTTCCTCTCTTCCAGATCTCTTCAAGAGACTCTTCGAAACAATTTCCCAGAATATGTTCCTTCGAGAGATCCTCCCGGCAGATAAGGACAGATCCATCGGTCAGAATGACCATCTCCCTCTTGAGATGCCAGCAGGGAAATCTCTTCAGTGGCGAAAGGTCGGTGATCTTTTTTTCAGGCAGCTTTCCTGAAAAGTGATCATATTTCTGAATGATCACTTTGTCCGTTCTTTCCTTCCAGAAGCGGTAGAAGTTTTCAAGATCAACCTCATTCTCCTTCATCCTTACAGATTGAATCCAGGTATGATCAGGGTTGAGGATCAGCAGCTTATCAGCCGTTGACCGGGCTTCATGAAAGCCTTCTCCCCGCAGAGCCTTATAAAGAGAACCATCAAGAGTGTCCAATGATACAATCCATTCTATCCGGTCGGATGAAAAAACGGGTCTGTAGGCGTCATTCTCAAGTTCCTTCCAGCCTAGACCGGATGTTTCAATTATGAAGGAAAGACCCGTACGGGCAAGAAGCTGTTCCAGTACATCCATTACGGCGGAATGACGTGACGGTTCTCCCCACAGACTCAGGGACACTCTGGCATCAGGGGTCAGCTTCTCAATGTGCTGTGCAAGCTCAAGGATTCTGCTGACGGGCATTTCCGCCGGGTCATTCAGAAGATCCGGATTCATCCGGGGATAGGGGCAGTAGGAACAGCTCTGGGGACAGGAGCCGGAGATCTGGATCTGATAATAATTGGGTAGTGTCCGTGTGTGAATCTCAAGAGAATCATGGTTTTCCATGAAATCCGCGGCGTTCCTGATTCCCCTTTCCATAAAGTTCTTCAGCTGCAGAAAATTGATTTTACTGTTTCCCGCCAGGCTGATCCTTTTAAGTCTTAAATCAACCGGCGAAATTTCAGTTTCAATATCGAATGAATTGATGTCTTTCTGAATCCAGCTGAAAAGAGTGTCTCTTTCGATCTTTCCGGAGTTTTCCGGAATGATTCTGCTCAGTTCCGCGAGGGTTCGTGAGCTTATGATTTCGGGAGCCAGTCCCTCCGGATACCCGTCGGCAAAGGTATAATCCGCATAGTAGCGGATATGGTTGGCATACATCCTGTCAAACAGCGTCCGGTCAAGGAGCGGCGTATCGGCATAATAATAAAAACAGTGATCAAAGCCCTGTGACATTTCTGTCATGGTTTTAAGAAGCAGATCCTGCCTGTTCTCAGGCAGAAGGACAATCTCTTCCGAATTCTCGTCGCCATAGAAAGATTGTCTCTGTTCATCATCAAGTGCTACAGGTATAATCCTTTCAACATCCGGAAGGGATCGTGTAAAATCACTCACCATCTCGAATATGGTTCTTCCTCCCGGTAACGGCTCTCTGGAGTAGGAATTACTGTTGATCAAATTTAGAAAAACTATATTTCTCATGGTCTTAAGTATCGTCAATAAGATTATTTCATCTGAGGGAAAGATACAATCCCGGGAGAAATTATGAAATCAATAAAAACAGTTCTCTTCCTTGTGATCTTTCTGCTGATGATCAACTCCTGTTCCTTCAGAACTCTGCACAGGAACGGTTCCCTCGAGAGATTCCTGAAAAGATCCAACCTGGAATACAGTGTGGATAAGGAAGGGGATTATCGCATTTTTTCGAATTCCGAGAATCTGCCCGGCGATGTCTGGATAAGAGGCCGGGTCAACTATTCAGGATCCGTCGGTATCCGTGAGATTTTCGCCTTTTCCCCCCTTCTGGCTGAATCGGAACTTGGTAAGATCAGCAGCATCCTGCTGCTGGATAACGCCCAGACCAGAGTGATGGGGAGCTGGGCCGTCCTGAAGGATGCCGGCAGCGGAAAATATCTTGTTCTCTACATTGTGAAAGCACCCCTGTATGCCGGCAGGGATTATATACTGCAGGCTGTCAAAGAAACTTCCGAGGCGGTTTCCGTACTGGAGAAGGTGCTGTTCCCTGAACAATAAGGAGCCGTCATGACAGGGATTCCCCGCTACAATGTCTCGGAATTGACATATCTTATAAAAAATACGCTGGAGAATCAGTTTCCCGTCATCCGGGTTACGGGTGAGATCAGTACCTTCAGACCCGCCTCGTCGGGGCACTGTTATTTCAATCTGAAAGACAGTGATGCCCTCATCAGCGCCGTCATGTTCCGCCAGCAGAGGATCCGGCTGAATTTCAGCCCGGCCGACGGCATGTCTGTCACAGTTCTGGGCCGGGTGTCCGTCTATCCCCAGAGGGGCAATTATCAGATTATCTGCGAAGACATGGAGCAGTCGGGCCAGGGCGATATACTGATGCGGCTGGAACTGCTGAAACAGAAGCTCAGTCAGGAAGGACTCTTTGATCCTTCGAAAAAACGGGAGCTTCCCAGATATCCTTCCTGTATCGCCGTCATCACATCTTTGAGGGGGGCAGCCCTGCAGGATATCCTGCAGGTACTGAAGCGCAGAATGCGATCCTTCAGAGTTCTGGTCAAAGATACGGTCGTTCAGGGCGACAGCTCCGCCGCATCCATTCTGAGGGGCCTTCAGCTGGTGAATCAGCGGCAGGATGTGGATCTGATAATTCTGGCCAGGGGAGGCGGATCACTGGAAGACCTTCTCTCATTCAGTGATGAAGAAGTCGTCCGTGCCGTGGCGGCCTCCAGGATACCCGTCATCACCGGGATCGGTCATGAAATCGATTTTTCCCTCAGCGATTTTGCCGCCGATGTCAGAGCCGCCACACCTTCCGCCGCCGCGGAAATCGTCTCCCGCTTTACGGTTGAGACCGAAGACCGCCTGAAGCAGCTGCGGTATCAGCTGAAGCAGGCCATGGATCACGGTCTTGAGCGGCAGAGATGGAAATTCAGCCGCATCAACAGGGAAATACTGCTGGATTCGATGAAGTCTCAGATTGAAAACAGGCAGCAGACTCTTGATTTTATGAACAATGAGAGAACCGGTTTCCTGCTGGACAGAATCAAGGGGTACAGATACAGTCTGAATGTTGCCAGAGAAATTCTGAGAGCCTCTTCTCCCGATACCATTCTGTCCAGAGGGTTCGCTCTCGTCCGGAAGGGAGACGGCCTTGTTGTTTCCGGTGCGGATCTGGAGTCGGGCGACAGGATCAGACTGCAGTTTCATGACAGAGAACGTTCAGCGGTTGTAGATGGAGATTGATATGAATTTTGAAGAAAAAATGAGCCGTCTTGAAGAGATTGCCGAACTGATTAAATCGGGGACTCCCGATTTTTCTACCCAGCTGGATCTTTTCAGAGAAGGGGCTGCCCTTTCTGAGGATCTTGAAAAAGAACTGGCAAGGGCGGAACAGATCATTGAAGAAATCGAGTCTTCCGGTTCTTCTCAGAATTGAAGGGCATCTCCCTCTTTGATGCCGTTCTTTTCAAAGAAACCCTGATTCATCTCAAGAGCATACAGAACCGATGTACTTGAGTAGACCGGTCTTTCTGAAAGAGGACTCATGTCATGAATCTCCTTGATGATCCCCGACTTGCTTATATAGGCAATGGAGAGGGGAATCGTTGTGTTTTTCATCCAGAATGACATTTTCTGTTCCTCTTCAAACACAAAGAGCATCCCTTCATTCTCTTTCAGGGAATTCCTGTTCATCAGCCCCACCCTTCTTTTTTCCTGTGTATCCGCAATCTCTACCCTGATCTGAATGCCGTCTATGAAAATCGTTTTTTTCACATTGTCCGATCCGGAACAGGACGAGGCAAGGAGGATCAGGAGCAGAGGGAACAGGCGGAGTGTTTTCATGTGATTAAAAATCCTTCAGGAACTGGTTTCTGGAGACTTCCTCAAAACTCTTCAGGCTCTTTTCATCGGCCAGGAAGGAATTGAAAATTTCCTCATCCAGATATTTCAGTGTCAGTGGATACTCCAGGGATAGTTTCGTCTTTCCGTCGGACCAGTACATCCCCTGGGGAGAAATATCCGCCGGCGGTCCGTACTGTTTCGTCAGAGTCTGCTGCATCGTGAAAAAGTCCATTTTTTCCGGATTGAGCTGAAGGATTATCAGATAAAGAACGCCCTCATCAAACTGGAAAAACCCCTGATCTATGAACATCCTGCCCTTCGTGGATATCAGGGACTGGGTACCGGTTTTCTGAATCGAAACGTCCGGATCTCCTCTGAAATCGAAGCGGGGTTCCACAAGAAGCTGCTTTTTCACTTCCTCCAGAGAGCTTCTCAGCTGAATGGATCTGTATCCGGAGGGTATTGCTGCCCCGCTCTCTGCGGCCGCAGGCTCCTGTGTCTCCGATCCTGCCGGGTTTGAATCAAAAGATCCGCTCTGGCTGTACACCTGCAGGGAAATGAGGAATAATATCGGGATGTAAACGTTTAAAAATCTCATTATTCTTTATTATCGGTTGTATACTGTCTTTTGAATAGTGTTAGAAATGATTCAGAAAAGCAAGGTTTTGGAATTCATATGAAGAAAAGGCTCCTTCTCTTACTTCTCTTTTTTCCCGTTCTGCTTCAGGCCCAGAGTGCCGGAACTCCCCGTATCGAAGTTCAGGTGAGGAAAATCCTTGACTATGAACGCCCTCCCCGGCTTCTGGAGGAAGACAATAAAAAAGGCACCGAATTCAAGTTTTCATCGGGTCTGGAAATCGTTACGGATATAGACGCCTTCAAAGTGTCCCTCTTTGATGTGGAATCCGGCAGGACCCCCTATGAAAACAATGCAATTGAAAAGGGGCATATCAGAATCAAACTTGAAAAACCCGGTTATGATGACTACTCCTTCTGGGTCAATGTGAAGGAGAATTACAGAACAACGGTTCTGATATTCTATAAAGATCTGAATGCTGATATCCGGGACAGCGGAGTTCCCTCTCCGGCAAGGCAGTCAGGACGTCTGTACAGCAGGTTCAATCCAGGCGATCCCGCCTATTACAGACAGCTGTATTTTCTGGATGAGGAGGACAGCCTTGATTTCGAATCCGCCGTTCTTTACAGGGAAGACGGAAGTACGCTCATCTCATTGACTCCCCGGGACCAGGAGGGCGGCAGTGTTCTTGTATGGGACGGCCGGGACGCCGAAGGGCGTCCGGCAGGAACCGGGGAATTCGGTATAAGAATTGCGGCACTTGACGATTACAAAGTAACTGTCGACAGTCGTTATTCCCGCCAGGCGATGAGCTATTTTTCCGGATATTCAGGACTGACTCTTGTGCCCTCCGCCAGGCTGCTTTTCAGGAAAGGTTTCCAGTTCGGATCAACCTTTGCCATGGAGAGCATTAACGGCAGCAATACAAGAGATTACAACCTCCCCTTTTCATTTTTTCTGCGCCTTTCTCCTCTGGACAGATGGGAGGCCTCTCTGGAAGCAGAGACCGCTTTTGTGTCCGAATCCGGCAAACCATCCCTGAGAATCAACTCGTCTCAGAAGGTCTATCTGTTTGACATACAATCGCTTCAGGTCTCTTTAGGGGTAAGAGGTTCCTATCAAAGCGCGATCAATGACTTCTCGGATGAGATTCACAGTTCCCTTATCAGGGATCCCTCAGGCGGTTCCCTGTTCATACCTGTTCAATACAGACTTCAGGGCTGGGATTTTTTCGGAGCTCCGGAAATATTTTACACCCTGCGGCCTTTGTCATTTAATGTTGATACGGAAGATCCTGATCTGACCGGTGCCCTGAGGTGGGGAATACAATACTCTCCCGGTACTTTTTTCAGCGCCGGTCTCTCATCGGCTCTCTATTTCCCGTCGATGAGAGGGAATCCCCTGTCCATGCAGGCTGCAGTGGAAGGAACTCTCTATATTCCGGAAATGCCCTTTTATATCAACCTCTTCGGACTCGTTCAGAAGGTTCAGGGGGAGGGGGACGGAACGGCATTCGGGATCAATCTCGGTTTTCTGCTGTAATCAGCCTCAGGGTTTTAAAAGAAAATAGACCAGCAGGAACAGGATAAGGATCAGAAGACCGCTCATGGTCCAGAAAAGCCGCGGGGGAATGAAACCGAAGAGAGAATTTTTCAGTTCCTGCTTCGGGGATTCATTAGTCTCATGACTTCCCATGTAGCCGCAGCGGGGACATCCGCCCTTGAAGAAATCCGCCTCATCCGTATAGCCGCAGGACGGGCATCTGACCGCTTTGAACCGGACCCCGCAGGAGGGACAGGATTTAGAGTTCCTGTTCACCGATTTTCCGCAGTTGTAACAGTAGAATCCCATTATTTTTTCCTGATTCCCAGGATCGTCAGGTCGTCAAACTGTTCGTCCTCTTTCAGATGGGAGTAGTAGGTGTATTCAGGATACTCTTCATCGGGAATGGGGTATTTGAAATACTCTCTGTACTGATCAAAATGGATTTTCAGGAAATCGTCAATTTTGTTGTCGATTCTGATTCTGTCGTCGGGTCCCGCATCCGCATCCGGGACAAGACGGAATACCTTTTCAACCGATACAAGAGCCAGTACCGCCTCTTTCATAGAACCCGTTCCCTTTGAAAAATCGAAGGTCAGTTCTTTTTCAGAAATTGGTTTGTGGAACTGATAGAGGGAGTACATTTTTCTGTCCAGAACGGATTCTATGATGGCTTCCATCCTGGGTATCCCGAGTTCCTCGAAATTCTCATTCTGTTTGTGGGACACATAACCCTCGTCTCCCAGGGCGGAGGAATCACAGCTGCCGTCGCAGTCGATGATTTCCATTTTGCCGTTCCGGAAATGGCGCTGCGCCTCCTCGATTCCGTCGGTGAAGAGGAAGAGGATATCACCGCTTTTCAGTGTATGTCGGATCTGTTTAAATCCCTTGTCCCCGTCCACCATAAAGGACGGGAATACGCCGGCTGCGGGAGCCTCGTTCAGCTCTTTCAGGAGGACCTTCCTCTCCGCTCCGTCGTAGTAGTATACATTCTTGTCACCCGCATGACACATCCAGCACTGTCCAGTTTCAATATTGATGACATTGATAATGAATGCGGCAAACCGTCCCTTGAAACCGACCTGTTCGAGGAGGTCGTTGATACTGTAAACCAGTTTTTCAAGGTGAATCCCTTCCTTCTGGATGTTCAGTTTTGAGAAGAAGTCGATGAAGATCGTCGCCACCTCGACCATGATGAGAGCGGCGGAAATTCCTTTTCCCGAGATATCGCACTTGATGACGGCATAGTGCTTGTCGTCCAGCTTCCGGAAGTCGAAGTAGTCACCCGATACACCCTTTGCTCCTTCATAGTAGCCGAAGAAGTGGGCATGATCGTTTTCCTCTTCTCCTGTGGACAGTTTTCTGTCTCCCACCTGCAGGGTCTCGAGGGGAATGAATTTTTTCTGAATTTCCTTACCGAGAATAAGTTCCTTGTTGGCCGCCGCGGCGATGACAAGGCCTTCTGTCATCTGATTGAAGGTACTGGCCAGCTCGGCCAGCTCGTCTTTTGTTCCCGTTTCGATGGAGTAGTTCTTCAGTTTGGATTTGTCCTGGGTATCTCTTACGAGGGCAACCCCTTCCACAAGTTTTCTGATGGGATTCAGCATGGTCTGCGCCAGCAGCAGGGCTCCTGCAAGACCGCCTGCCAGGGCCAGAAGGGAAATGATGATGGTGATCCGGATGATGTCGCTCTGAATCTTTATAATGTCTTCCAGGATGCTCTGAATGGAAACGTCCAGCCGGACGACTCCTCTGAAGTAGGTGTCACGCCCCTTGTTTCTGTAGACAATCGGCTTATAGAAGGTGTAGACCAGCTGATTTTCGGAAAGGCTTTCGGTATTGAATTCAGGACTGACGCTGATGATATTGGCAACCGTCGCCAGTTTGTCATTGATCTCCCTCTCAATCCGGCTGATCGTCTCCTGTATGACCCTCAGCTCTTCCAGAGAGGCTCTGTCCCCTCTTAACGCCAGACGTACCGCATCTTCAGAAAGCTGATCCAGCTGACGGCTCTGGTCTCCGATGAGTTCTGCCGCCCTGCTGTTGATCTGAGTTTCCAGTTCTTTTACCGACAGGGAAACGGGATCACTGATTCTGGTGATACCCGGTTCGAATCTCGAGATCAGACCGGAACTGTCCAGCGCCTCATAGACAGAATCCCTGTCATCTTCCGAGAGTGAACTGAAGTCATATCCCTCTGTGGTCAGGTATTTTGCCTTGAAATCGTCAATACTGTTCTGAGACCAGTTCTGGGGAAAGGTCAGAGCATTTTCAGAAACCCGGGCCGGGAATTCCTGGAATTTGTCGATGTCGCTGTTGTTGGAACTCCAGATATAGTTGAAGTTGTCCGGGTCATTCGCTCCCTGTCCGGTGATTGTCGTATTGATGGCCTCATTCATGGCCCTGATAGTGCCCGGCAGAAGTCCCAGTTCCAGCCTGTTCTGTGTGGGAAGGTAGGTTCTGGCACTGGTCACCAGAGTATCCAGCAGAAGAGAGCTCTTGGCATACAGCCCCTCAGTCAGGTTGATCTTCTGGGTATTGATCATATAGTTCCCGAGGAAGATGGAGATGAGCAGAATCACGGCCAGGATGAGGGTGAGCAGGGCCAGGGTGAACTTGAGTCTCAGTCCCATTCCTT
>QKJO01000007.1 GCA_003249275.1 Spirochaetaceae bacterium | reverse complement strand
ACGGTGGCTTTGTCCGTTTCCGCCTCACAGAGGATATCACCGACCTGAACGGTGTCTCCCTCCTGTTTAGACCATTCCAGAATAATACAGGATTCTACAGAATTTCCGGCTTTGGGCATTACAACAATTTCTGCCATTTACCTCTCCTTTCCCTTATCAGCGGGTGTCCGCCGATCTGTTATCAAATACAAAACACTTTGTTTGTTTTTACATATGACTTTCTAATCACTTTCGATATTATTTCACTTTGCCTTCTAAATCAAGATGGTTCCCGGCTTTTTCTTTTAATTAGATAAAAAAAAATCGGAAAAAAAAGCCCTCATACCGCAGGCTGCGGCTTGAGGGCTTCTACTGGAGAAGTCGCATCAGGTTTCGTAAAAATTAAGGGGAGCAGGACTTGAAAGCATCACTTTTACTCCTGAAGGACAAATCCCTCCAGATTCATATCCGCAGCCAGGACATAGGATTTCTCCCTGTATCGGAAGGGAACAGAGATCGTAAGACAGAGGTGGTTGACCGCTTCGGAAAGATAGATGTCCGAAATATAGCTGTCTTCTCCGTTCCGGAGCCGGGAGAAATAGCTTCTGGAGCTCCTGTCCTGCCCTTCACCGCCGCCGTCGATGACATCGGCAAACTCGGGATTCACGATATTGTTCTCCACCTGAACCCCCTTCTCATTGAGCACATAAAGGAGTTCAATAAAAGGATGAATCCGGAACTGGTCCTTCAGACTGTCCTTGAAGCTTCCCGTCGAACTCTCCACCTTTGCCGCTGCGGCCTTAACCGCGGCAAGCGCCTTGTCATGCCAGTCCAGACGGATGCTGCCGATGCTCTCAAGGGAGGTCCGGACAACGGCATGGAGGTCCTGGGACTCCCGGGAAATCTGATCGATCTGATCGGAAGAGCTGCGGATGGAACTCAGGATCTTGTCGGCCGAAATCTCCCGGTTGGCATTCCTCTGCACCAGTGACTCCATCAGGGTCCGGATGCTTTTAACCTGCCCCGCCATCTCTTTGTTCTGTTTTTCAATGTTGAGAAAGGTCTTGTAAATGCCGTCGGCCTCCTGTCTGCTGTTCTGGAGGGAGGTCTGGGAATTCAGAAACAGGGAACGGAGATCTGTGGATGCCCTGTCGAACTGTTTGATGATTTTGTCCACCCTTTCGGCGGAAGCGGCCGTTTCCTGGGAGAGATTCTTCATCTCTCTGGTTATCACCGAAAACCCGAGCCCCGCTTCTCCCCGCCGGGCAGCCTCGATGGCACCGTTGATTGAAAGAACGTCCAGTCTGCTGGATATATCGACGATCATCTGGGTCAGGCGGGAAATGTCGTCGGAACTTTTTTTGAACCCCTCCAGGAACTCGGAGCCCTGCCGGATCGACTCGGCCAGGGTTTCCATATCCTTCAGATAGTTCTGCTGTTTTTCCCGTCCCTCCCGGGAGACTTCATTGGCCTCTTCAGCACGCCTGTCCAGAACATCCGTCTCCTGCAGGATGATCTGTGCCTCTTTATGGGTATCCCGGTTCTCATGCTGTACACTCTGGGCCTGCTGCTTCTGAACCGAAAAACTGGAGCTGAGCTGACGGCTGTTGTCGGAGAGACCGAAGCCGCTGCGGGAAACCTGAACCATCTGCCGGATCATGTTTTTTAAGAATTCTGAGGAAATGCTGAGATTCATCTATTTTGTCCTGAATTTGAATTGAAAAACATCTTAACCTTAGTCGTGAGGATTTGCAATTTGATTTTGAGGGATTATCGGGAGGGGAGTCCTTTTTTCTTTCTTTTATCCAGATACATCATCTTGTCCGCCTCACGGAAAAAATCCTTGTACCTGACGTGCCTGGCGGGATCAAAAACCACCGCACCCAGACTCAAAGAGAGTTTGAAACCGGCGTTGTCATGGGCATTCCAGCGGTCAATGCCGTCCTGGATTCTCCTGATTACGCCGTCGATGATGCTCCGGGAGTCGGTATCCAGAAGGATGACGAATTCATCGCCCCCCACCCGTGCCACAACATCTCCCGCCTGAACCGAACGTGAGATGATCAGGGAGGCCTCCTGCAGGGCCCGGTCTCCCTCGGAATGGCCGTATTCATCGTTGATGGATTTGAAATCGTTCATATCCAGAACCATGAGGGTAAAGGGTTTGTCCGGCGCATAGCGCGTGATCCGGTGGCTGACGATGTCTTCGATCTTTCTTCTGTTCAGAAGACCGGTCAGATGATCACGGATGTTCTGCTGCACCTCTATAAAGATGTAGGTCATCAGGACCCCGATCGCCATGGAGGGCCAGGAGGTTGAGATTCCGTAGAAAAAGATCTGAATCAGAGATCCGGCCAGGGGAAGGATACTGAAGATGATCACCGTCACCATCACCCTTTTCTTGATCCTGTCCCTGAAATTGACGGCCAGCAGGACGGCGGCAATGATGGCGGAGTAATCGATGAGGGCCACCACAAGCAGCCCCGGGCCCCTGTGATACTGATTGACCGCATCGACTGTAAAAATGAAACCTGTGAAAAAGTTGGCGATCATCACAAGTGAATTGACGATCATGGGGAGACTGAGCAGGCGGAGCTCATTCCTGGTGGCTTCTCCCTCTCTGAAGTTGGTCATGATGTAAAGGAGCCACAGGGTCGGCGGAAGAGGGTTCAGAAAGAAGAGCAGAAAATTGAATCCGTAGACCAGATAGTAACCCGCTCTTCCCGTCACCCCCATAAAGGACCAGGCCAGAGCATCCACTATGAGCACGACCAGGATCGACCAGCAGAGGGCCATCATGGACCGGGAACTGTGAGATTCGGAACGGTTGCTTATTTTGAGATTGGAGATGATCAGAAGGATGATCATACAGGCAAGAAGATTGCTGTCGATCACATTGAAATAAAACCTGTTCATGAATCAGTAACCCCGTCCATTACTAACGCCGAATAATGATAGCCGAAACCGGACCGTCATGATAATCTTAATCCCTGGAATGAGTATTCGCAACAAACTCCTGATTCTGACATCCCTCATGTTTTTCTCACTGGTCACCATTACAGGGCTTTCCCTGTGGAACTGGAACCGTCTGCAGAGCCTGAACGCCACCATTCTGAAGGGTCAGCAGCTCCAGACCCATTCCAGGAATGTCATGGGCCTGATGAAGGACATCATTTTTGACATGTTCGCCCCCCGGATCTACAGCCAGATAAGATCTCTGACCTTCGCACCCCGGTCCATCGCCGCCTACAGGACCTGGCTGGTGGCGGTGGACGACTACCAGAAGACATTCATCGACTTCATCGACGACAGAGAACTGACAATCATGCAGGACGATGAACTGCAGGACCTTTACGAAACCGCCCTCACCCTGAACCAGAAGGCCCTGGACAAACTCTATACCATGTCGGGAATCCTCAAGCGGCTGGACAGCCTCAATACAAGAGATGAGGACCTCTATATCCTGATGCAGCAGGATGAAACCCTGATTCCCTTCTTCGACGAGTTCAGAGACACCTCCTTCTACTTCACCAACACCTTTGAAAGCTTTATGAACCACTTCTTCCTCTCCTTCAGGAGTCAGAGCGAGCGGCTGGAACGGAATCTCTACCTCCTGTTTATCCTGACAAGCTTCATCACCTCGGGAACGGCCCTGGGCTATGCCCTCATCATCTCCAGGCAGATCATCCAGAAGATATCCCTGGCGGGAAGGGCCTTCAAAAACATCTCAATGGGAGATTTCAGCACCACCTACCCTGTGAAGGATGATGACGAGCTGTCCACACTGCTCAGCCGTATCAACTCCCTCTCATCCGATCTGAAGGGAAACATCAACAGCATCCTCAATCTGGCCAGGGATATGGGGGTCTCCCTGGAAGAGGGAACCAGCCTGGAGGACCTGACCGGTCTGATCGCCGAAACCATCATCAAGGACACGAGTACCGAACTGGCGGCGGTCTATCTCTATGAACCACTCGAGAATCAGTTCAAAAAGAAATCGGTCCGCGGAACCGGAGCGGACCTCAAACCCGTGCTGAACGCTGCATCGGGGCTGGGCGCTCTTCTCAAGGGGGGAGAATCTCTGGTGTCCCAGGGGGATGATCCTGTACTGTTC
>QKJO01000083.1 GCA_003249275.1 Spirochaetaceae bacterium | reverse complement strand
GATCGGCTTTGATCACAATAGTCTGATTGGGTCGGTATTCTTTTTTCAACTCTCCGAAAAGCGCTGATACCGGATAGGAAGTGAAATCGATCATGGCAGCTCAAGAGTACTTCAATCATCCCGAAAAGGGAACAGAAATATGAAGGTTTGAAAAAATCATTCTCCCGTACTGTCTGACCGTCACTTTTCCATGCTATTGTGGCTCTATGTTGAATCAGAAAGCTCTGGATCGCCGCATCAAAAGACATATCATTGCCGGACAGCATAAGCTGTTCATGGCTCTTCAGCCGGGTCTGGAGGAAGCGGGAGAGATCGAGTTGGCCGCACTGGGCCTTACACCCGTCAGAGAAAAGGAAAAAGGAAGCCTCAGTGCTGAGGCCAGTCTTGAGATGCTCTGGAAAACGGCTTTATTAAGCAGATCCATTTCCAGACTCTACCTTCGTCTGGACAGTTTCAAGACAACCAGCTTCAAGGAACTGAAACAGAAATTTTCCCGGATCAACTGGGAACTCTATCTCAGAGAAGGCTGCAGTTACCGGATCAGGGTCACTACCCGCCACTGCCGGCTTCATGTAGACGATAAAATTGAAAAGGCTCTGAATCACAGCCTTTATGAATACTTTACAGCTCTTGAAGCTCTCCCTCCTGCATTCACAGAATCAAAGGTAAAAGACCCGGCCGTTCAGACACTGATAATCCGGGGGGCGGATGATCATTTCTCCGTCAGTCTGGATGCGGGTGGCGGATCCCTCTATGAAAGAGGATACAGGCCCTATATCAACGGCGCCCCCCTGAAAGAGAATATCGCAGCCTCCCTCCTCATACTTGCCCGCAGACCGGCCAATACCCTCCTTCTTGATCCCATGACAGGCAGCGGAACCTTCGCCCTGGAAGGTCTGGGGATATCCGGCGGAATCCCGGCGGCTCCCGGCAGGATTTACCCCTTCGAATACTGGCCATCCTTCAGACCGGGACGGTACGAATGGCTGAAAAAGGGGATTGAAGAAATGAGGCCTGCGGGTTGGCTCATCAGATCTTCCGATCTGGACCGGGAGAGCCTCGATGCGGCAAGAGGGAATTTCAGGGTCATGGCAGAACATTGCGGATTGCACGGAAGGGAAATACAATTTCTTGAAGAAGATTTCTTTACCGGAACACCGCTTCCTGCCATCGAGAATGAAGTCCTTCCCTTTCTGATTCTGAACCCTCCCTACGGCAGAAGGCTCCCTCTGGAGGATCAGCTTGAGTTTTTCAGAAAGACGGGCAGGCAGATTATGCATCGGTATAAGGGCATACCCTGGGGAATCATCGTTCCCGGCCTGGAATGTGAAAAGGCGCTGGGATTGAGGTGGGAAAAAAAGTATATCTTCAAAAACGGCGGATACCCGGTCAGTTATCTTCTGGGGATCTGCCCGTAACCCACTTGTCCTCGCGCAGAGGTTTATAATCGGCCATTTTATCGATCAGTCTGTCCGCCTTTTCGTCAACAACGAGGGTTCCCAGGTGACTCTCCTTGAAAAATCCCTCTGACACGCTGTGATGCAGCTGTTTCAGCAGAAAACCATAGTAATCTTCTGTGTTGAGAAGAGCCACAGGTTTGGAGTGATAACCGAGCTGACTCCAGGTATAGGCTTCCAGAATCTCCTCGAAGGTGCCGATTCCTCCGGGAAGGGCGATAAAGCCGTCCGATTCTTCGTGCATCAGCATTTTACGCTGGTGCATGTTCTCGACGACCACTGTTTCGCCTCCAGTGAGAGGGCGTACTCTGACGTGTATGGCCCGGGGAATGATTCCCAGCACCTTGCCCCCTTCCGCCAGGACAGTACTGGCGAGGAGCCCCATTAGACCGACATTCCCACCGCCGTAGACCAGACGGATTTTCCTGGCTGCCAGTTCTTTGCCCAGATTTTCGGTTTCCTTTGCATAAGCTTCGTTGAAACCTGTACTCGATCCGCAGAAAACACATATACTGTTCATCCGTACACTATAGCCGTTAAGTACAGGGTGCTCAAGAAGTCATCCTGAAAGAGAGGAATCCGTCATGTTTGCCTATTGCCCCCAGTGCAGAACTCCCGATCCGGAATTCATCAGCCAGCGCAAGATTCACTGCCCCTCATGCGGCTATGTGCTGTACCAGAACACGGCATCTGCCGTTGCCGTTCTTGTGAAACTGGAAAACAGATATATAATTTTAAGAAGAGGAAAGGAACCTGGAAAAGGGCTGCTGGATCTGCCCGGCGGATTTGTAGATCCCGGGGAATCGGCAGAAGACTGCTGCCGCCGGGAAATCAGAGAGGAACTGGGAATACCCGTAGAAAATATCAGATATCTCTCCAGCCGTCCCAATATTTATCCCTATAAAGGTGTAACCTATCACACCTGTGATCTGTTATTTATTGCAGAATGCCGGAGCAGTGATTTTATCCGGCAGGAAGATGAAGTCGACGAGATTCTTCTCCTGACCCGGGAGGAGCTTCCTATAGATCAGTTTGCTTTTGAATCCACTAGAAATTTTCTGAAAGATCTGCAAAAGAAGTTGCCGGAAGACAGTTAGGCTGTTCAACCGGATCAAGGAGAGAATATGCTTTCGCTGACCCAAAGTATGAAAGAAGAAATAAAGCATGCCTGCCTGAATATGCCCGATGGTGAAATCAACCGAATGATCAGGAGGGGAATCTCCTCTTTCAGGCTGCTGATTTTAGGATGCCAGACCAACTCCATTCCCCTTATAGAACAGTCCCTGAAAATGGGTGCGGATATCAACGGACGGGACCAGGAGTCGTGGACCCCTCTGATGCATGCCGCCTACTATAACCATCAGGAGGCGATCGACTGCCTTCTTGATCATAATGCTCTTGTCCATCCCCGTTCAGACCAGGGGGAATCGGCAGTCTATATCGCCCAGAAGGAAAGGAACCTCACCACGGTCGATCTTTTTAACGACCGTCTGCACAGGGTGAGGCTGAAACATGCCGGGATTCTGATTGAAGCTCTGAAAACCATAGAGAGGGAAAGGCAGAAACCTGAAGAGGCCCGCGACCGGACCGCTCTGGCTTTGTCCTGCATAGACCGGGGATATGTCTGGTGGGTGGGAGAAGAACATCCTAAAAAAGTGGAGACTCTTTTCAGAAAAGCCTATCATCTGGATCCCAGGGTCGGAGCCTTTCCCTACGCCTCGATCATGGCGTCGGCAGGACACAGAAATGAAGCACTGGACCTTCTGGAAATGATACAGCGCAAGGGCTGGACGACGATTCCCAGAGAGGGGATGATTGAAAGCGGGTTATTTGTGAATCTGGAAGAGTCATACAGATGGAAGCAGATTCTCAAGCGCTGGCCCGAGCGTCAGGGAGTTGCCGCCTCGGCTTCATAGGATAGCCTCAGATCATGGAGATTCTGTCTCTGTGCCTCCAGAACAGACTCCAGATTCTTCAAACCTTCCTGTGTATCCTCCAGGGTTGAGTTAAGAGAGTCAATCCTGTCTTTGAACTCGCCGTCCTCTCCCCGCAGGGAATGATTGATATCCTGAAGCGTCCTGTCCAGATCCCGTATTGTCTGAACGACAGGGAACAGCTCAGGCTCTTCCATGATCAGCTTGCCCGTCTCCTTCAGTGCTTCTTCTCTCTGGAGATCTCGGTTCCGGCAGGAAAGCATTACAAGGACGGTCAGGACAAGGAAAATTGATTTTTTCACTCTCCTATTCTACTGTCCCCGAACCGTCCTCTGCAATGTTTCGTTCCAGTTTTCTTACAAGCCTCGCCCGGCGGTGCAGCAGTTCCCGTCTCTGTTCCTGATCCAGTGGCAGGTTCTTCAACAGCGTCTCTGTGATCTCCAGGGCTCCGGAGATATTTCTGACCCGGTGTTCCAGATACTTGGCTTTTTCCACAGAAGCGAAAAGCGACTGTCTTTTAAGCAGAATACGATCCCATAAATCCAGGGCGTTCTGCCACTCTTCCCCCCTCTTCCAGAATTGGGAAAGTAGGATTTCTGCCCTGAAATCACCCTCTTCAACTGCCTGAAGCAGCAGAGGGACTGCCCGGGTGGTCTCTCCCCGTTCCAACAGGAACCTGCCCAGTGCATGAGAGTCTGTCAAA
>QKJO01000105.1 GCA_003249275.1 Spirochaetaceae bacterium | reverse complement strand
GACCCAATCAGACTATTGTGATCAAAGCCGATCCGGGAGCCGGCAAGTCGGCCATCCTTCCCCTGTTCCTGCTGGAGGAGAATCTGGCGGAGGGAAAAATCATTATGCTTGAGCCGCGAAGAATGGCGGCCCGTACTCTGGCTCATTTCATGTCCCGGTTGACCGGGACCGAGTGCGGTTCCCTGATCGGCTACAGAATCAAAGGAGATTCCCGCTGCCGCCCGGGTGCAAGGATCGAAATTGTAACTGAGGGTGTTTTTGTCCGTATGATTCAGGATGATCCTTTTTTGGAGGGAGTCTCACTGGTCATCATGGATGAATTTCATGAACGCAATCTGATGACCGATCTTAGTTTCGCCTTTATCCGGGATGTTCAGAGAGAACTCAACCCCGGATTGAAATTGATGATCATGACGGCTACGCCGGAGCTGGACTCAATAAGAAAAATTATCCCCGATCATCTCTACCTGGAGTGCCGGGGAAGGATGTTCCCTGTTACTGTCGAGTCTGACGGACAAGCCCTGGAAACAAGAGTCAGGCCGTCACGGGTCAGATACGCTCTGCAGGATGCTATGACCCGCTGCGAGGGCAATATTCTGATCTTTCTTCCGGGAGAGGGTGAGATAAGAGATTTTCTGGAAGAGGTCAAAAAGTCTCCACTTGCCGGTGAGATAGAAGTTCTGCCCCTCTACAGCCGGCTGAGCCGGGTGGAGCAGGACCGGGTTCTGAATCCCGGGAGCGGCAGGATCGCCGTAGCAGCTACTTCCGTGGCGGAAACAAGTCTTACAATTCCCGGCATAGGCTGCGTCATCGATACAGGGCTTGAGCGAAAACCGGTCTTCGATGTCAATGCAGGGCTTTCCAGATTGATGACCAGGGCTGTTTCAAGATCTTCCGCACGGCAGAGGACAGGACGGGCGGGACGGGTCAGAGAGGGGCTTTGTATCAGACTGTGGAATGATCAGGATGAATACAGAATGGAAGATCACCCCGAATCTGAAATCCTCCATACCGATCTCTGTTCTCTCGTTCTGGAGATTCTGCTCTGGGGAGTGCGGGATTACCGGTCTCTTGACTGGATTGATCCCCCGCCGGCAGCCCACTTTCATCAGGCAGAAACTCTACTGAGGATGCTGGGACTCATTGATTCGGAAGGGGGGCTTCTGGCTCAGGGCAGAGAACTTGCCGGTATGGGTATCCATCCGAGACTGGCTCATATGCTGTTCCTGGGCAGGACAAGGGAACTGGAGCAGACAGCCTGCGCCCTTGCGTCCATACTTACCGAGGGCGACTGGATCGACTCAGGAAGAGGGTCGGATTTGAGGCTTCGTCTGGAAGCACTGAAAGAAACGGGAGGCAGAGGGAACCGGAAGACGGCTCAAATCATGGCATCCTGGAAAAATCTTCTGAGTAAGGGGACTCCCGATGTCTCTCTAATCAAGCCAGAATATACCGGTGAACTGCTTTGTCTTTCATTTCCGGACCGGGTGGGCATTCACAGGGGAGACAGAGTTTATCAGCTGGCAGGGGGAGGGGAGTGCAGCCTCAATCCCTCCGATCCGCTTCAGGGCCATGACTATATCATCGCTCCGCTTGTGGGGGGCGGGGGAAGTATACCTCGCTGTTTTCTGTCGGCTCCACTTGAAAAAGAAGAGATCCTCCGGATCTTCAGCAATGTCCTCACTGAAGAAAAGCACGCGAACTGGGATGAAAAGAAAAACAGACTTCTCTGCAGGAAAGTTGTAAAACTGGGTGTTCTGATTCTTGGAGAAACAGGTCAGGAACCGGATCTTTCCCATCCCTCAATCAGAGAGGAGCTGAAGAGTTCATTTGAAAAGAGAGGGCTTGCCGTACTGCCCTGGAGCAGGGACGACCTCAGGTTTCTGGACAGGTGCCGATTTGTGTCTCATTTGAATATGAATCAGCCGGGATGGCCCGATTTTTCAGAACCCCGGCTCATCGAACTTCTGGACAGCTGGTTTACCCCTCTTCTTGTCAAAGGCCGGCTTGAAGGCAGACTGAAAGACGGACTTCTCTCTCTTCTGACCTGGGAGGAGCAGAGCTATCTCAAAAAAGAGGTTCCTGAATCACTGACCGTTCCTTCCGGCAGCAGGATAAGCATCGACTATACAAATCCCGCTTCTCCTGCAGTTGAAGTGAGGCTTCAGGAACTCTTCGGGCTGACCGAAACACCGATGATTGCCGGCCGTGTCCCTCTTCTGTTCAAAATGCTTAATCCGGCCCGCAGACCGATACAGGTCACAAGAGATCTTAACAGCTTCTGGAAAACGACCTATCCTGAGGTCAGAAAAGAGCTGAGAGGTCGTTATCCCAAACACTACTGGCCGGAAGACCCCTTTGATGCTCAGGCCACAAGCAGGGTCAGACCAAAATAACCCTTTCCTCAAAACTTTTTTTCTCCGCCCTCTTCTGATTTTCAACGGGAATCCCGATAGGAATGAGAACTCTGATGATCCTTTCAGAACTGAGACCGCACCAGTTACCGATTGATCCGGCCCTGTCCTTTGAACGAAGCCATCCGTCGATCCACACAGTGGCGTAACCCAGAGCTGCTGCTCCCAGGAGGATGTTTTCCACGGCCGCAGCGCAATCTTCCACGATGAATTCAGACCCTTTCAATGGATCGTCCTGGTTTATTCCTATATGGCAGGCTATGTAGGCAGGGGCGGTTGCCATGGAACCGTTGGCATCGGCCATGGAATGTATCTTTTGCACCACATGAGTGTCGGTGATGATAATAAATCCTGTGGTCTGCTTATTCCTGCCTGAGGGGGCATCCAGACCGGCCTGAACAATTTTCTTCAAGTCATCCAGAGGCGGCTGATCCGGTTTCATAGCGCCCCGGTAGCTGGATCGCGCTTTTACGGTTTCAAAATAATCCATAGGCTGCTCCGTTCGTAATATTCAGTCCCATTATATCTGAAAATCCGGTATGACTTCAAAGAGAAAAATACACAATGAATCGTTTGACAATCATTGTTCATGTGGTAGATATATAAGTGAGGAGAATGATGCTGCCCTACTGATTCCTGCTTAGTGTAAGCCGGACAGCAACAAGGGGGTACTTATGGTTGAAAGGTTTTTCTTTATTGAAGAAAATGAAGAGATTTCAGGTGTCTTTAAGGATCTTGAAGAAGCCCGGGAGGAAGCTCTGTATCTGAAGGAAGATCATCCTCTGGATCACTTCAGGTTGTTCAGCCTCACGATAGATGAACTTGAGAATTATCCCGATGCTTTTGAGTATGCCGAGGACGCCGGCCTTGTTCAGCATCATTGAGAGCCCGCCGGAACGGACTCTCTTTGTATCAGTTAAAGACCCTGACCCTTTTCGGAAAGGTAGGAAGCCACGCCTTCCGGAGTCGCCTTCATGCCCCCGTCGCCTTTTTTCCAGTTGACAGGACAGACTTCTCCGTGTTCTTCAGTGAATTGAAGAGCATCAATCAGACGGATAATTTCATCGATATTCCTTCCAAGAGGAAGATCATTCACAATCTGTGACCGTACGACGCCTTCCTTATCGATGATGAAAGCCCCTCTGTAAGCCATTCCACCTTCAGACTCCACTCCGTAGGAGCGGGCAATTTCATGATTCATATCGGCAGCCATTGTATATCGGACTTCGCCGATCCCGCCGTTGTTGACTGGAGTATTCCGCCAGGCAAAATGAGTGTAATGACTGTCAATGGAAACAGATACAACCTCTACATTTCTCTGCTCAAATTCTTCAATCTTGTGATCCAGCGCAATCAGTTCCGAAGGGCAGACAAAGGTAAAGTCGAGGGGATAGAAAAATACAAGCCCGTATCTTCCTTTCAGCGCATGGGAGAGTGTAAAACTGTCCAGCAGATCACCCTTGCCGGTGACAGCGGGAACCGTAAAATCAGGAGCTTTCCTTCCGATTAAAATGCTCATTAAATATCCTCCAGGTTAGTTATGTCTAATAAGGTGAATAGTAATTATTATCACTAAAAGGTGCAACGGGTTTAAAGCAAAAAAATGGTTTAAAAAAGGAAAGGCGGGAATGGACGTTGTATAATGGAATTAACAAAACCAAGGATGATGGAATGAAAAGAGTGAAAATAGCTTTG
>QKJO01000055.1 GCA_003249275.1 Spirochaetaceae bacterium | reverse complement strand
GAATGTTGTTTTCAAGGTCCTTGAGCTGGTCCCTGAACTCCTGGAGAGATTTCTTCCTGTTTTCCTCTTCCTGTTTCAGGGCTTCCTTCTTTTCAAGCAGATCAATCTCCTTCTGTTTCAGAGACTGCTTCTGCTTTTCAAGTTCCCCCTGCTGCTCGCCCATGAATTTAATCCGGTCGGAAAGATTCTCCTTTTCGAGATCCAGTCCGTAAAGACGCTTCTGATCCTCGATCAGTTCGTTTTCCATGGTGTTGACCGCATCCAGATTACTGGCGAGATTCCCGTTCAGTTTAACGATTTCCGCTTCCAGGCGGCTTTTTTTCTCAAGAACCCTTGTCCGGTCCTTTTCTTTGAGGTTCTGCTGTTCCGTCAGGGAACTGTACTTGAGCAGCTGAATATCGATATCGATTGTGGATAGTTCTTCCCGCAGTTTTCTGTATACCAGGGTCTTTTCCGACTGTTTTTTCAGGGTTTCATAATTTTTTCTGACTTCGCTCAGAATATTTTCAACCTGAACCATATTTTCGTTGGTTCTGATGAGTTTTCTTTCCGCCTCACTGCCCTTCATTTTAAACCGAGTGATTCCGGCCGCCTCCTCGAAGAGGTAACGTCTCTCTTCAGGCTTGTTGGAGAGGACCTGGTCTATCTTACCCTGTTCCATGATGGAATAGGCGGATTTGCCTATACCTGTGTCGTAAAAGATCTCCCTGAGTTCCTTGAGCTTGACAAGAGTATTGTTGACGAAGTATTCGCTCTCTCCGTTACGATAGAGCCTCCGCTTGACTGAAATCTCAGACAGGTCGAGATCCAGGAGGTTTTCTTCGTTGGATATGATCAGAGTGACTTCCGCAACATTCAGCGCTTTTCTGTTGTCTGTACCGTTGAAGATGACATCCTCCATCTTCTCGGCTCTCATATTTTTTGTGGACTGTTCTCCGAGAACCCACTTCATGGCGTCGACTATATTGCTTTTTCCGCAGCCGTTGGGACCGAGAAGTGCTGTTATTCCATCGGTAAAATCGATCAGGGTTCTGTCGGCAAAGGATTTGAAACCCATGAGTTCAATGCGCTTAAGAAACACGTTTCCTCCAGTTGTTGCAGGGGTCACTATCAACCCTAAAATATAACACATGCACCACAATTGGTCAGTGCTTATTTTGCATAAAAAAAGCCCGCTGTTCAGGCGGGCTCGTTTCGCAGGTTCTGTCTGTCAGGCAGGGAGCATATGGGATGCAGCCTTGTCGAATCCCTCCAGAAAGATATCCAGGTTCTTTTTAAAGACCCTGACTGAAACATTTTCATAATTCTCGTCCGTTCCGACACGGCTTTCCGCGATTGTCAGAAACACCTCACCGTTTTTAGCGGTTCTGATGTTGAATGTGTATTTTCTCTTTCCCGAACCCGTCTTGAGCTCAAACTGCCACTCGTTGACGGAAGCCTTCAGCTTTGTAACGGCCGTTTCCAGAATTTCGGAGAATTTCTTGAAATCTTCGGAATAGACAATCAGGGAAAAGCGGACAAAGCGGTTGTCCTTTTTACGGCTTTCAACAAGATTCAGAAAAAGGTCTCCGTAGCGGTTCTCTTTGACATTGAAAAAATAGGTGAGTCCGCCCTCTTCCACAAAACGTTTTAAAGTAAAGACTTCTCCTCTCTGGCCCATTGTATATTCCTTCTCTTCTGAACTGTGTGGAGGATCATATCCGAATACGTCCTCCATGGCAAGCGTTCACTTCACAGGGATGTTTAAATCACTCTTTTTCTTCGGGAACATCAAATATAATAAGGGTACCCTCACTCTTGATCACATCTCCCGGTTCCAGTTCTCTGGAGACTACGGTTCTGTTGTTGACCATGATTTCATGATCCGCCTCAAGCAGATATTTCCCATCACTGTTTTTGACGATGGTTATACCTGTTTCTCCGGCATCCTTATTCATAAACTCCTTCTCGTCCATCACGACGGTCTGCTCCCGTCCCACGGCGATCATCGTCTTCTCCTGGGCTATCTGAATGATCGTTTTCTGGGATTCAAAGGGGGCCAGAACTTCCAGATGGGGAAAGGAATAGATCTTCTCAAAGGGTGTCCTGTGAATCAGCAGGACGATGATGACGGATAAAAGAGTCAGAAGAGCATAGATCCACCAGGGAAGAACGGGAGAAAGCCCCCAGAACATTTCCAGGATATAGGGGAATTCGGGACTCATACCCCTGTCCCTGACATCCACCCTGATGATTCTCTGTCTAGAACCGGAGACTCTGGGCTTGTAGGAGATTTTGAATTCCCTGTTGATCCGCTCATGAATATCCCTGTAGGCCGTCAGAAGATCATCCCGGGAAGAGGCTGTATACGAACTCCCTCCCGTCACCGATGACAGCTTTTCAAGGTCCTCCCCTGATTTTCTCACATACTGGATCGTATAGAGTGTTATGCCCCGCATCTGAAACATTTTCTCGATCTCATCCCGGCTGACCAGGTTGTTTCCCCACAGAGGATGAGGCTCCTTCCTGTTCTCGGAATAAGTATAGTTTTCACCGTCGCTCAGCAGAATGATGACCTTTCTTCCCGGTCGTTTACTGATTTCATCAGCGCCGGTCTGAAGGGCTCTGTAGAGTTCGGTATAGCTCTGTTCCGGCTGCGGCCGGCTGATGCCCGTAAGACTCGACAAAAGATGATTCCTGTCGGAGCTGAAGGAACTGATTCTGTCGATGTTTGTATTGAAAGTATAGAGGGAGAGGGAATCCCTGTACTCTCTTGTGGATGAAAAGAGTTCCTGAAGAGCCTTCATAAGAAAGAATATTCTCTGCTGATCCGGTTTCTCCGTTTTCTTTCCGGACAGATCATCGTACATGCTGCCGGAGTTGTCGATGAGAAGAAGAAGTGAGATCTCCTCCTGGCTGAAACCGTTGTACTGCATGTCCCTGATGTCCATACTCTTCCATGTTCCGTCGGTTTCATCCTGTTCCTCCAGGGAAAAATCACCCAATTCAGGAAGCTCGTCATCGGCCAGTTCTTCGGAGAGGGATACGTAGAGGTTGATCAGTCCGTTCTTCAGAATCTCACTGGAGTCCAGACCGGTAACCGTCACACTCTGCTGGGAGTAGAGGGGAAGAGACAGAAGGATCGCCATCGGTATGATCAGATATTTTTTCATGAGTTCACCTCGTACATGAATTTCGAATCACCGATTTTTATGACATCCTCGTATTTCAGGACGGTTCTGTCCTTGCCTTCATCGTTGATGAAAACAGGAAAACCGTTGCAGCTTTCCAGAATAACCTCTTTTCCTTTCCGTTTGAGAATAACGGCCAGTTCGGGAATTTTGCTGTCTCCCTGCAGGGTTATGTCGCATATATGACGGCTGCCGAGGGTTATTTTTCTCTGATTGAGCAGATATTTTCTTCCTTTGGAGGCGCCGTTCAGGACTCTGAAGACGCCGGGAGAGGTTTTTTCCTCGATGAGTATGGTCAGAACTGCCGTACCGATTCCCATGATCATGAAGCCGGGAAGTTTGAGCCAGCTGTCTTCGGGAAAGAAAATCATGGCCGTTTCGACGATGGCTCCTCCGGCGAGTCCGGCCATAACGCCGCTTATAAGTCCTGCCAGAATCTTCTGGGATGAACGGGAGCGAATGCCTTCGGCAGTACCGATAAACGCGCCCAGGAAGGTCCAGCTGACAATCCGGGCCGCATAGTAGGGATAACTGTAGGATTCGGGCATAATGCTGTCGGGGAGAATCAGATTGAACAGAAACTGTCCGCCCAGGGCTCCCAGCATGCCTCCCGCCAGGCCCCAGACCAGACCCAGGGACCACTCTTTGTGGATTTTAACGGCATTTTTGTGAAGGATGCCTTCTATGGAAGCCATGACAGCCGTCATGGACCCTCCCGCCAGACCTCCTGTCGCCAGGAGAAGCATCGTATATCCCCTGAAATGATTCTGCAGGGAGAGGATGAGTTCCAGAACGGACCATCCCAGCAGGGCGGATGCAAAACCCATACAGAGGGCGACAATGTATCTTCCACCAGAATTCATGGCATTACTCCTTTATCGATATCTCTTTGATCCTGTTTTTTTCACTGACCAGTTCAAGATTCAGAATCTTTTCTTTCTGACTTTCTATCACAATATCCGCAGT
>QKJO01000197.1 GCA_003249275.1 Spirochaetaceae bacterium | reverse complement strand
AAAGAATCCAATGACAAGGACGGGCAGAAAAATCCTGTTGTATGTGATGCCTGAGCATTTCATGGCCAGAATTTCATTGTCAGATGAGAATCTACCATAGGTCATCAATGTACCGACAAGGGTTGCAAAGGGAAAAGAAATGGCGATGATCGAAGGTAGAGAGTAAAAAATCAGTCTGATGACATATTTGAAGGGAACCTGCTTGGAAAGGATATCTTCCGCCATGAGAAGAAGCTGGTTGATAAAGAAAATAAAAAAGAAAAAGAGGAAGGAGACAAAGAAGGAGAGAAAGAATTCTCTGGCAATATAGAGATAAAGTGTCCTGTAACTCTTAAGGCTCTTTGAAGTAGTTCTCATGAATCCTTACCAATCCCTGTCCCTGGAGCGCACATACGACATAAGGCGCCACATAGGTAATAGAGCTGAAATCCAGTCCACCCAGTCCTTCTGAAATGCCGTACACCTTTGTTTCAAGGGACTTCCTGTCGATGACGACAAGCCCGTTACCAAGGGTTGTAAAGCAGTAAAAACCCGGTATTTCAACGCCTCCGGTGATCCATCGGACACCGGCGCCCAGAAAAACAATATCATATTTTTCATTTTTTTTGGCAAGCATAAAGAGGCCGGAGCCGTAACTCCCTCCGATCATTCTGTCCTCACCCGCATCAAAAACAACTCTGACGGCAGAAGTTCGCCTGTTGTTTTCCAGGAGTGGCCGGGGCTGGTATCGGCTGTCCAGAACAAACAGCCCGTCCTCCTCCGTCCCTGCCAGGAGTGAATCCCTTCCCAGAGATTTGAGAAAGGTTATATTCCTCAACTCCGGGTGTTGCGGAATAGATGAATACCCGTCCAGACGTATTCTCCTGAGTCCCGTACCCTGGGTGCCGCAGATCAAACCGTTTCCCATAAGGATGCCGCTCTGCAGTCCCCGGTATTCACCCGTATCCGGAATATTCAGGGGAATAAAACTGTCGTGACGCTTCGAATAAACGGCGACGCTGCCGTAGGAGAGTATCCAGATATTTTCCGGATCTCCCTGTATGGACTGGACTGTCCTGATGGCCAGGGATTCCCTGCCTCTGACAAAGGAGACCCAGCTGCGTTCTGAAAGAGAATAACGGGCGATATCCCCGCTTCGGCTTCCCGCCCAGATGTCGTCCTGATCAGCTGAAAGAGCCGAAATGCCCGTATCAAAAAAGATGTCCTCCGGCAGGGGAATGGCCTCGATGTAAAGACTCCGCTTCATTCTTGTCAGCTCGGCTGGGTCATTCAATTCCGAAAGGGTCTCCTCCAGTTTTGATCTGAGAAGAGACTCATTCAAAAAATCACCCCGCTTCCGGAATCCCGGAAGATCCTGATCCGGCTGCTCGGCAATCAGCGAAAGAACCGGAATCATCAGAATGACAAGAAGGAAGCCTTTCATTTCACCCCTGTAGAACCGAAGCCCCCGCTGCCTCGAGCCGTATCATCCAGAGATTCAGTCCACTCAAAATTGCCTCTTGTGACCGGTGCAATCACAAGCTGGGCGATTCTGTCGCCTCTTTCAAGGATGACTTCTTCATTTCCCAGATTAATAAGAATAACCATCACATCACCCCTGTAATCCGAATCGATTGTACCGGGTGTATTCAGAACAGTGATTCCCTTTTTGGCAGCAAGTCCGGACCGGGGTCTGACCTGACCTTCATACCCCGCAGGGATGGCCATTTTCAGTCCTGTAGGAACAAGAGCCCTCTCTCCCGGTTTCAGACTGAGTGGTTCATCAATACAGGCTCTGAGATCGGCTCCGGCAGCCTCATGGGAGCCGTAATGGGGCATCATGTCCTCACAGCCGGTTATTTTTATGTCTATTTTGTTCATATTCTCCCCATCTCAAATAAAAACAGTCCTCTTTTGAGGACTGTTTCATCTTACCACCGGAGGGCAGACAATGCAAAACATCGTCCGACTCTCCAGAAAAAATTATCTGCGGTTCATGCCGCCCGATGATCTGGAAGGCTTCCAGTCTTTGTTCTGGGCATCCACGATGCTCAGATTGATTCTGCCCATTCTATCCACTTCAATGAGGCGCACTTCCACTTCCTGACCCTCTTTCAGAACATCAGCAACATTGTTCACACGCTCGGAAGAAATTTTGGAGATATGGCACAGACCCTCTTTACCGGGGAGGATTTCCATAAAGGCTCCGAAGTCCATGATTCTTTTGACCACAGCCTTGTAGATATGACCAACTTCAGGTTCTTCGATCATTCCCTTGATCATGGCTTCAGCCAGATCGGTGCCTCTCTTTTCGCGGCAGAAGATGCTGACCGTACCGTCTTCATCGATATTGATCTTGGCACCGCTCTTTTCAGACATTCCCTTGATGTTCTTACCACCGGGACCGATGAGAAGGCCGATCTTGTCCACATCCACCTTGAAAGAGGTGACGCTGGGAGCAAACTCGGAAACTTCCGCTTTGGGTTCGGAGATGGTCTCATTCATGATCTTCAGAATATGAAGTCGTCCGGCAAGGGCCTGAGCCAGTGCCTTCTTCATGATTTCGATGCTGATTCCGGGAATCTTGATATCCATCTGGAAAGCAGTGATTCCGTCTTCGGAACCGGCCACCTTGAAGTCCATGTCACCCATATGGTCTTCTTCACCGAGGATGTCGGAAAGAACGACGAAGTCCTCTCCTTCCTTGATCAGACCCATGGCAATACCGGCAACGGGTTTCTTCAGGGGAACACCCGCATCCAGGAGAGAGAGAGATCCGCTGCAGATGGTAGCCTGAGAAGAGGAACCGTTGGATTCCAGAATTTCGGAGACGACTCTGATGGTATAGGGAAAGTCTTCTTTACTGGGAAGAACACCCTCGATCGCTCTCTGAGCAAGATGACCGTGACCGATTTCACGGCGGCCTGTTCCCAGACGACCGGTTTCACCGACCGAATAGGGAGGGAAGTTGTAGTGGAGCATGAAGTTGACCCTGCGGTCGCCGTCGATGTCATCCATGATCTGCTCATCCTGAATGCTGCCGAGTGTGGTTATACCCAGTGACTGTGTTTCACCTCTGGTAAACAGAGCACTTCCGTGGCTGCGTGCCAGAATATCGATTTCACAGCTGATATCGCGGATTTTATCGCTGGCACGTTTGTCGCAGCGGATATTTTTTTCGATAATCGATTTTCTGATGATGACTCTTTCCAGTTCTTCGAAAAGATCGCCCACCAGCTTGACCTGCTCTTCGGGAATGTCGGCTTCATATTTGGCCAGCATTTCTTTCTTGATGGCCTTGATGGCATCCCGTCTTTCAAACTTTCCGTCAAGGAATACGGCAGTTTCCATAAGGGGATAAGCTTCGGCATACATGTCGTCCCACTTATCCAGCTTGAGGGTCTTCTCCACCAAAGGAAGTTTCTTCTTTCCGCACTTGGCAGCCATATCGGCCAGGAAGGCGCAGAGGTCCGTCAGAGTCTGTTCGGCCGCCTGAATGGCACCCAGCATTTTCTCTTCTGAAACCTCTTTAGCTCCGCCCTCAACCATACAGATTCCGTCGTTGGAAGCGGCTACAATGATGTCAAGCTCGCTTTCCTCAATCTGGGCGAAGGTGGGATTGATAACATATTCTCCATTGATGGAGGCAACTCTAACGGCGGCGACAGGGCCGTTGAAGGGAATGTCAGAAATCATTACGGCGGCGAAAGCCGCGATCATACCGAGGACATCGGGAGTATTGACCTGGTCGGTCGAAACGGTCATGGGAACGACCTGAATTTCTCTGCCGAAATCCTTGTAGAAAAGGGGTCTCATGGGACGGTCGATCAGACGGGAAACAAGAATTTCCTTGTCTTTGGGACGGGATTCTCTTTTCAGGAATCCGCCGGGGATTTTTCCCGCAGCATAGTATCTCTCATTGTAATCAACCGACAGCGGTACGTAATCAAGACCTTCCACTGATTCTGAGCCGCAGCAGACTGTTGCAAGAACAGCTGAACCGCCGCAGCGGGCCAGGACGGAACCGTTGGCCTGTTTCGCCATTTTCCCTGTTTCAAGGATCAGTTCTTCCCCGCCGATTTTAAATTTAAAAGTTTCCATTGAATTTCCTTTGACGTATTCGTCATGAGTGCGACAAGCCGGAGCCACCCCCCGGTTTAATAGCACTTTGTATTCTTTTC
>QKJO01000056.1 GCA_003249275.1 Spirochaetaceae bacterium | reverse complement strand
AAAAAAAGATATCTATTCTTCATTCGAACCTCCCGGTATTGTCTCATTATATCTTTCCACTCCTGTATTTCCAGGAAAAAAGGGCGAAAGGGTCATTTGTTCATTATTTTACAGTGAAAAAGTTGTGATATTGCCGAGGGAGACATAAAATATAGGTATCGAAACATAGGAGCGATCTTCAATGAATAAGTTCATTATAATGGCACTCCTCTTCGCTGGATTTCTTCTGCCGGCCGGAATTTCCGCCCAGTCCAACGAGGTTATGGATGCATTTTTATCTCAGGATGAGGCGGATCTGGGTACCAGTTCCTACCTTGTTCTGGCAGCTCTGGGAGCCATAGATGAGTCTTCTTCCGCAGAGGATGCTCTGGCATGGATGTCCCGGTCGGGGAACTATCCGAAAATCAGTCAACCCGATGCCGGAAGAAGTATCAGTTACGGGGAATTTTCCTATCTGATCATGGAAACTCTGGATCTGAAGGGCGGGCTGATGTACCGTCTCTTCCCCGGACCCCGGTATGCCGCCCGTGAAATTGCCTATAAAAAATGGGTCATCGGGAAAACGATTCCCGGCAGGCCGCTGCAGCCATTTGAAGTGATCAATGCCCTGATTACAATCCTGGAAGAGGAGGGTGGAAAATGAGAAAGTTAGCCTCCCTGCTGTCACTGATTCTGCTGACCGCTTCAGGAATTTCTGCAATGGAAACCGACTGGGGCGGGAAGTTTGAGGACATCACCCAGGGCTCCAATATTGAGGATGACACCTTTACCCAGGGGAATAAAATTCAGATGTGGATGAGGGGTGAGGTCAATCCCCTGTTCAATTTTTACGCCAGGGGCGGATACACCTACAGGTATGAGGGGGAAGATCATAAATTCATTCCCAATCTGTCGGATCTTTATGTCTACGGCAAGTCGGATCTGGAAGAGGGAAAGAGCCTCGGCTATACCGCAGGTCGATTCAAATTCAACGATATGACGACCAGGGTCGTGCGGTCCAGTGCGGACGGTCTCGAACTGAAGTACCAGAACAGGGTCATGCCCGTCCGGTTCGGTATCGGATATACAGGTCTGGTGTTTAATGAATCTTCAGAAGTCGTAGTCTCTCCTGCGGATAAGATTGAGAAAGGAGATGAATTCCTTCTGGCTCCTCCCAGAATCCTCGGATATGCCGAATTCAGATATCCCAACATCCTGGGCAGTCAGTCCATGACCCTCGCCGTCATCGCCCAGCAGGACCTGAGAGCCGACGACGACACCTATCTGGAAGACAGCGGAACCGGCAAGCTCCACAGCCAGTACTTTGAACTGGGAGCGGACGGTCAGATCATGTCCGGACTCTACTACTCGGTTACGGGTGTCCTTCAGACCGGACAGTATCTGGTTCCCGCTTATGACCCGGTTCCCTCTGCCGATTATACCTATCTGGGAGGAATGGCATCCTTTACTCTGGACTACTACCTGGAGTCGCGGTATACAACTGCGGTCAGTCTGGAAGCCCTCTACTCGACCGGTGACAAATGGAGCAACAGAGGAGACTTTCAGGGCCTGCTTCTTCCCGGGGACAGCCATCTGAACCGCTTTACTCCGATTTCCAACTCCACCAAGGGCTTTGTCTACACGCCCCAGGTCGGTAATCTGATCTACGGCGACCTCGGTGTTTCGGTCAAACCAATCGAAACCCTTCAGCTCAAACTGTCGGGAATCACTTTCTTCAGAGCCGTAGACGGTCCGATATCGGATGAAACGATTATTGAGGATTCGGGAGACTCTCTGTATCTGGGGCAGGAGTTTGATTTTGTAGTCAACTATCGTCCCTTTTCAGATCTTGGATTGGCTCTGACCACGGGGATATTCATTCCCAATGATGAGATTCAGGCAGACAGTGATATCAGGTTCCGCATCGGCGGATATATGTCGGTGAGTTTTTAATTCTGCCTTAAGAACTTACGCAGGAGGTTTCTATGAAAAGAGTTTTATTTTTAATGATCAGCATATGTGTCCCCGTCTTTATCCTGTCCGCACAGACGGTCAAGGTGGGAAGTGTGACGGGAAAGGTGGAGATTCAACAGCCCGGCAGGGAGTGGCAGAGCGCCAGCTCCGGTATGATCATACCCGCGAATTCCCAGATTTCCACAGGATTTGCTTCAGAAGCCAAGGTTGTGATGGACAATGCGGATATCACAGTCAAGGCTCTCACAAGAATGAGCATTCAGGAGTACTCCTCATCGGGCGATACGACCACGACAAAACTGTTTCTGGGCTCCGGACGAATCAGAACGGATGTCAAGAAAAGCGAAGGTCAGATCAATGACTTCAGGATCACAAGTCCCGTTGCCACGGCGGCTGTCAGGGGAACCTCCTTTGAGTTCGACGGAATCCGTCTGACCGTGTCCGAAGGGAATGTCGAATTTTTCAGCAAGACCGGTTCCAGGGTGAGAGTCCCCGCCGGCAGTTCATCCCAGGCATCCGGGGAGGGAGGACCCTCCAATCCTGCGGATCAGAAGAAACAGGACACCTCGGTTTCGCCGTCAACATCCACGGGTGAGGACACGACAAGTCCCGATCAGAGTTCGGAAACTTTTGACAGTGCAAGATCTTCCGCAACGTCTTCCGCTACTCCTACGGCAACGCTGGAAATCATCATTCAATAAGAATCATTATTCAGAACTGTGAAGGGGCTGTTTCATCATATGAGACGGCCCTTTTTTTACCCGACCGGAGGTCTGTCTCTCTATTCCCTTGTCAGTGAATCGGATATATTATGCTGTTATGTTTTTGAATACCGAAGGAAGGCTGCCTTCCGATCAGATAAATACACCCGATGATGCCTATAATCTGACCATACATACTCTGGCCAACGGGCTGACTCTCTACCTCTCCTGCCGGGATCATAAACCCCGTATTGAAACAAGGATCGTCATCAAAGCCGGCTCTGCCAGCGACCCCGAAGAATCGACGGGAGCGGCTCATATTCTGGAGCACCTGATGTTCAAGGGATCCGAGTCCATCGGCTCTCTGGACCGGGAGGGTGAGCAGGCGATCCTTGATGAAATCAAAACCGCCTTTGAGACACTCAGGTCTCTGGACAGTGAGGAAGACAGAACAGCCCGGTTCAAACTGATAGATTCTCTCAATCAGAAAGCGTCCCGTCTGAGTATTTCGGGAGAGTATGACCGAATCCTCTCCCACCTTGGCGCCAGGGGCGTGAATGCCTATACCAGCATCAGTGAGACTGTCTATAAATGCGATATCCCGTCGGTCGAACTGAGCCGCTGGATCGATCTGGAACTGGAGAGATTTTCCCGGCCCGTGGTCCGGTCGTTTCTGACCGAAATTGAGGCGATTTTCGAAGAATTCAATCAGGATCAGGATGATGATTTCTCCAGAGCCAGGGATCTGCTGCTGGAGCACCTCTTTCCCGGCCACGAATACGGGAGTCATACCATTCTGGGCCGGAAGGAACACATCAAAGCGCCCTCTCTGGAGATGATTGAAGACTTCAGAAAAAAATGGTACAGACCCGAGCATATGGCTCTCTGTCTTGCCGGTGATTTTAACAGGGAGGAAACTCTTAAACTGCTGGAGGACTCCTGGGGAAAATGGACGCCCGAGCCTCTGAAAGACCGTATTGAAAGAACAGATCCCCCGCTCCCTCTCCGGGGAGCGGTCAGAAAAAAACTGAAAGGGGCGGATTCCGAATTTACTATGACCGGTTTCCGTTTCGGCGGTATCAAAACGGAGGACTATTATCCGCTGTGCATGCTGGAGCTGATCCTCAGCAACAGCCAGGCCGGACTGATCGATCTCAATCTTGTTCAGAAACAGAAGATCCTGGACGGAGGATGCAGCTTCAGTACCGCCGGAGACTACAGCTGGTTTGTATTGTACGGAACACCCGGTCCCGGTCAGTCTCTGGGCAGCGTTCACAGGCTTCTGCTGAAACAGCTTGAGCTCATCCGGCAGGGTAAATTTGATCCCCGCCTTCTGGAAGGTATCATCAAATTTCTGGAAATCGAGCAGATACAGGATCTTGAATCCAACCAGATCGTCAATGCATTTGCCGATTGCTTCAGTGAAGGCATCGGCTGGGATGAATATCTTCTCAGGCTTGAGAAACTGAAATCAATCAGGCCGGATGATCTTGTCGGCTTTGTCAGAGAGAAGTTCGGGGACGCCTATGTCAGAGTGGACAAGAAAGAGGGCGACGACCCCTCGGTCGAACTTGTCAACAAACCTGAAATCACGCCGGTCAAGATCGACTACAATATGGAGTCTTCCTACTTCCGTGAGCTCCGGTCCAGAAATCCCGGCTACAGGAGACCCTCTTTTCCCGATTATGAGCGGGACCTTGAACACACGGAACTGAATCACAAAGTGGGCCTGACACGCTGCAGGAACAGTAAGAATAATCTTTTTGAACTGACATTCATCTTCCCCGAAGGAAAGGCCGCATCTCCCTGGCTCCCGATAGCGGGCGATTTTTTTCCCTATCTGGGTACCGACTCTCTGAGTCCCGAAGCACTTCAGAAGGAAGCGTTTCTGCTGGGTATCGATCTCTCTTTTCAGGTCGATCTGGAGCGCTCCGTTTTCTCCCTTTTCGGCAGGGAGGAGGACCTGGAAAAGGCGCTAATATTTGTGCGGAGTCTGATCAGAAACGGCTGCAGCACCGCCAGAAGCTACCGCAAATATGTTCAGGGCCTGATCAAAAGACGGAGCGATGCCAAGCTCAGTAAAAAAATTCTCCTCTTCGGAGGACTCTACTCCTGGGGTCTGTACGGTCCCGATTCTCCTTTCAGAGATATTATCAGGGACCGGGCCCTCAAATCGGAGGATGCCGGAAAACTGACCTTCGAATTGAAAAGGCTCTTTGATCTGCCCCATCATATTCTGTATTACGGAACGAAGCCGATCGGGGATGTCCGTACGCTGCTGTCGGATTATCATCCCGGTTCGGGCATGGATGTGTCGTCGAGAGAGAGGAAAGTTTATACAGAGAAAGATGGTGAGGATAAAATCTTCTTTACTCACCATGATATGGTCCAGGCCGAGGTATACAGACTGGCTCCCCAGGGACGTTTCAATCCGGGGAATCTGGCCTCTATCTCCCTGTTCAATGAATTCTTCGGTGCCGGTCTGAATTCTCTTTTTTTTCAGGAGATCAGGGAGGCCAGAGGTCTGGCCTATACGGCCTATTCCAGCATTTCCATTCCCGAGTTTCCCGAAAACAGACATATCCTTTCCAGCTATCTGGGAACCCAGGGAGATAAGCTTGCCGAAGCGGTCGATGAAATGGACAGGCTTTTTAAGATCATTCCGGCCAGAGACAGACTGTTTGAGGAAGCAAGAACGGCCCTTCTGAAAAGTCAGGCTTCCGACAGGGTTGACGATGCCGATCTCTTCTGGAACTGGTGGGAATCCAGAGAACTGGGCCTGAGTCCGGACTTCAGAGAGAAGGTCTTCCATGACCTTGAGACCTACCGCTATGAATCGATGGAGGATTATTTCAGGGAGTCTGTGATTCCTGTGAAGAGTAATCTCCTCATTTTGGGCAATAAGGATGAGCTGAATCTCAAAATTCTGGAAAAAAGAGGAGAAATTTGTGAACTTTCTCCGGAAGAATTATTCAATTACTGAATTTCGGATGTGAATTGATCCTTAATTTCTCAGAAGAATCTTGATATAAACGCAGGACATGTTAAAATGATCCATATCTTTTTTTTGACCGTCCGGCCGGAAAAGGGAACACCGGGGTCGACGTCCCGGTAAATTTTTATTGGAGAGTAACCATGACCAGAAGAATATTGAGCGTTCTATTCATTTTCGGTTTATTTGCAGCGCCGGTAATGGCCAATTCGGGGATCCTCGGATTGTGGAAAACTGTTGATGATGAAACCAACGAAGTTAAATCCATCGTAAAAGTCTATGAGTACAGCGGAAAAGTATTCGGACGGATTCTCGTCACCTATGAAGACGGAAGACTCAAGGATACCTATGTGAAACCCTCCCACAGAGCCGAAAACGTCAAGGGAACACCCTTTATTGCGGGTCTGGATTTTATCTGGGATATGGAAGAAAAGGGAGACAAATGGAAGAAAGGCAAGATCATGGATCCCATGAACGGCAAGGTCTATTCTTCTGAAATATGGCTTGAAGGCGGCAATCTGATCGTCAGAGGAAAAATCGGTCCCATCGGCCGGAATCAGACATGGCTTCCCGCCACAGTCAAAGATCTGCCTTCGGGAGTGACCGAGCCCGCCAGCCTGGTGCCATCCATACCCGAATAATATTCACCCCCCCTGTAAAGGGGGGATTTTTTTACTTGTCATCAGGGTAGAGAATGACTTCCAGATTGTTCGTTTCGGACAGATACCTTGATATTCTGTCTTTGAAGACGGCGGCCGTGTAAGAACCGATCAGGTCGTTTCTACCCTCCACTTCATCATCCGGAAGATCGAGGAAGTATTTTCTTTCCATCCGCGAGAGCCAGTACTGATTCTTACGCAGTTCCTCCTCCAGAAGCACTGTTCTGGATTTGATGACATCCTGTATGAATCTTTCCTCCACATCACCCTCTCTGATGTCCTTCAGTGTTCTTTTAACAAGGCCGATCAGCTCTTCTGTTCTGTCGGGAGCGCATGAGAATGAGATCATGAAATAATAATCTTCAAAGGGAACTCTCGACGGGGTGACCGAAACCGAGGGGCTGTAGGTTCCGGCGGCGTTTTCTCTGACCACCTCGGTAATGATCATCTGCAGGGAGTCGGAGACCGCCTGAATTATCTGGGTTTCCAGGCTGCTCCATTTCCACTCCCCGGGATAAATCATGGTTACATAACTCAAGGGATCCTGACCGGCTGAGAGGCTCTCCCTGATCGTTCCCTCCGGGTAACGGAGTCCCCGGTCGACCCAGGTTTCCGGGCTTCCCTCATCGGGAAGGGAGGCCAGATAGGTTTCAACCAGGGGTATGAGGGTCTCCTCGTCAAAACTGCCGGTGATAAAGTAGGTGAAGTTATCGGCCCGGGAAAATCGGGCTTTGAAAAAGTCATAGGCTTTCTCCGGATCTATCCCGCCCAGCATCTCTGCGGTAAGAGGTCTGCTTCTGATGTTGTCCTGATACAGCAGGGAGATCAGAAGATCCGAATACCGGGTCATGGGATTGGAATCCCTGTTCTTCAGGCTGTCTCCCAGCCTGATTTTGTAGGAGTTCCAGAGGGGCAGATCCAGACGGGGCGCCGTGGAGTAGAGATAGTTCAGCTGAAACAGAGTTTCCAGATCTTCCCTCGTACTGCTTCCTCTCACTCCGGCGGTCATCTCTCCCAGCACGGGCTGCAGTCTGGCCGTCGAACCGGCCATCACTCTGTCCAGATCCTGTTTGGAGAAATCTCCCACCCCGCTCTGCAGCATGATCTGGGACGCAAAGGATGCCGACAGATAATCGTCGTCTCCGGCCAGTGAGATGCCTCCGGGAGACATGGATGAGAACAGAATTTCGTTCTCCTTGAAATCCGTGTTTTTCAGGACGACTTTCACACCGTTACTGAGAGTCCACTCCTGAATATCCGTACCCTCCAGTACTCTTTTTCCGACGATTTGTCCCGGTTCCGGCAGCCGGCTCATCAGGGAGGCCGCAACTGTTTTCTCTTCAGGTTTTTCTGTTTCCGTCCGGTTCACCCTGTAGTTGATCCCCGACAGGCGGACGGGATCAATCGGTTCGGTTCCCCTTTTTTCGGGAGCCATGGTGTAGATGACCCTGTTTTCTTCGGTGAGCCACATCTTCGATCTTTCCCTGATGTCATTCAGGGTTATGGTTTCGATGTAATCATTGAAGGCCGACCAGATGTAGTCCATTCCGGGCGCCGCTTCCCTGTCCAGAAAGAGGCGCAGGTACTCTTCGGCAATATCCGCCGATTCCCTGTTGTTCCGGTTGTTGTAGGCTGTAAACATCTGAGAGTAGAGTTCTTTGCGGGCCCGGATCAGTTCGGATTCTGTGAATCCGTGATCTCTCACCCTTTTTTCCTCTGTCAGGACGGTTTCAAAGCCGTCATACAGTTCTCCTTCCGCCGTTACCACGGTCATTGTATGAAATGTTTTGGAACGGGTCAGAGGATTCAGATCCGCATAGGCGTAGGTGAAGGGCGGGGAAGGGCTGTTCTGAAGATCTTCCAGCCTGTTGTTGAACATTGTCAGGTAGAGGTTGTCCATAAGCTCATACCGGATGTCGGGGCGGGTGCGGATTTCCGTTTTAGGAAATTTATTGAAGATAATGGCGGCTGTCCAGGTGGCTTCAGGATCGCTCTGGGTTGTGAAGACCGTTTCCCGGTGGTCCGGTACGGGCGGCTCAATCCGTTCCCTCGGTCTGACCGGATTTGTGTATTTTCCAAATCTGCTGATGATCTCCCGTTCCAGATCTTCGGCATTGAAATCGCCTACTGCTACGATGGCCATCAGATCCGGGCGGTACCAGTCCTTGTAGAACCGTCTGATGGATTCGGGTGTGCTCTCCCTTATGGAGGTTTCCGTTCCGATGGGGAGTCTCTTTCCGTAGAGAGATTTATACATGATTTCGGGGTAGGCGGCATCCATCATTCTTCGGGATGCCCCCAGGCCGGTCCTCCACTCCTCCAGAATAATTCCTCTCTCCTCCTCAATATCATCCGTATTGAGGCTCATGTGAAAGGCCCACTGCTCCAGGATGTTCAGTCCTTCGGAAAGATTTTCCGGTTTATCCAGGGGAATCATCAGTTTATAGACGGTTTCATCAAAGGATGTATGGGCATTGATGTCCGGGCCGAACTGCATGCCGATGCCCTGAAGAAACCTGACAATGTCATTTTTTTCATATTGCTGCGTGCCGTTGAAGGCCATATGTTCCAGAAAGTGGGCCATTCCCAGCTGGTCCCCGTCTTCCAGTAGAGATCCGGCATCGACAGCCAGCCGGAGGACGGCCCGGTTCTCTGGAGTCTCATTGTGTACGATGTAATACTTCATCCCGTTTGAAAGAGTTCCTTCCGTAACTCCCGGTGCGGAAGGTATTGACTCTGACTGCCCGGCCGCCCAGATCAGGGGAGAAACCAGGGACAGCATCAGAATCAAGAGTTTATTCAATATCGTTTTCTTCATAAGGCCTTCCTGTTCATTCCGGTTTAAAAAAAGGGATGATTTTTTTGTTATATAAGGTTATACTGATTTTCACTTGTTTTTCTAATTCTAATTGATTTTATTTAAAAAAAAAGTGTGTATGTATTTTAAAATTACACGACAGAAGGTGCCTATCCATGACGATAAAAACGAAGCTTTTATCTTTGATTACATTCTTTCTGCTTCTTTTCTGTATTATTGTTGGTGTTTACTTCATGATTATGGCTCCCATTGCCAAAATCCAGTCAGAAAAGAAAGTTCTTGATAACCTCAAGGAAAGTATTCAGAAGGAACAGATTCTGATAAACAAACTTCTGGGCCAGTCTCCCTATGTGAGGCAGGCGGAAGAGTTCTATACGGCAGTGGACAATACCACATCCCTGTTTGAAGAGATCAGGAATGTAGTGTATCTGCGGGAAGCCAGTCCTGAAATTTCGGAGGCCCTCGATATCATCATCAGACTTAACGAAATGAAAATGGACAGGATGAAGCAGTTTAAAAACGCGGATGCAAAGTTCAGGGAATCTGTTGAAGAAATCTACATCTTTCTCAACTCCTTTTCATTTCTGAAGATCTACCAGGCCGAGAGATTCAGGAACAATTCGGACACCAGGATGGTCGCCATGTTCAATCTGGCCCTGACCAACTTCATGTCCCAGCACAGTATCTATGAGAATGTTCTTGAAAGTTCGGTTACCGTTATCTCGGAGCAGTTTGACTTTGTTGAGCAGGAAATCAAGGACATACAGTCGAAAAGCTTCACCTACTCTCTGATCGGACTGGTGGTCATCATGGTCCTGGTCTTTTCAGGGGCCATTGTTTTCACCAATCAGATCGTCAACAACATCAGGAGCATCGAAGGCAGTATCGGGCGCCTCAAGGACGGAGATCTGACGGAAGTCGGAGTCGTCAAGTCCCGGGATGATCTTGCCAGACTCAACTCCAACCTGTCTCTCTTTCAGAATTCCATGAAGGGGATTATCGACCGGATCAAGTGCGTTTCCGATGAGAACCTGAGTGTCAGAGACAGGCTGATCAGGCAGGTTGAAGACACCACCACGACCAGCAGGACCATCAAAATCAGTACGGATGAGATGAAGCAGGATATTGAACAGCTGGACGCCACCGCCAGAACGTCCTATGAGTCGGTCGAGTTCATCTCCGGCAAGATAGAAAACCTGAACCAGAGCATTCTGGAGCAGACATCCATGATTGAGGAATCTTCAGCCGCCGTCAATGAGATGATGGCTTCCATCTCCAATGTGGAACAGGTGACCATTAAAAAACTGAGCAGTCTGGAAGGAATGGTCAAGTCCATGGATGAGGGCAACAACCAGCTCAAGGATACATCCCAGACAATTCAGAAAATCAACAACAGCATTGATGCCATCCGGAATATGATTTCGGTGATTGAAGACATCTCCTCCCAGACAAATCTGCTCTCCATGAATGCGGCGATCGAAGCCGCCCATGCCGGAGAGTTCGGAAAAGGATTTGCCGTCGTTTCCGATGAGATCCGGAAACTGGCGGAAGCGTCCTCCCAGAATTCCCGTGAGATCGGAAGCTCTTTGAACGAGATCATCGAAAATATCCGGGGAGCTACAGATTCCAGCAGCGTCACCATGAAGACCTTTACAAAGACTGTCTCGGAAGTGGAGGATCTCTTTTCATCCATGAATGAGATCAGTCAGAGTATGATTGAGCTGAAGTCGGGAGGAGATCAGATACTCCAGGCCATGAACTCGCTTCAGACAATGGCCATCGATGTCAGACAGGATTCGGCCAGCATGACTGAGCAGTCCCAGAACATGATTCAGTCGGTTGAAAATGTGCAGGCCATTTCCGGCAGCGTCCGTTCGGGAATCAATCAGGTTTCCGGAGGAGTCGATGCCATTTCTTCAGCTATTGGTGTGATTCAGGATATGACCGAGACAATCGGTTCCGTGGCCGGAAGGATCGGTTCGGAACTCAATTTCTTTAAGACCGAAGAAGCCTGTGAAGATGATGAGGATCTCCCGGCCGAAAGCGGGGAAGACAACACTCTGGATACGGCGGAACTGCTGGTGGAAGCACCCTCTGAAGACAACTTCTGATTCTCTTTCCCGCATAAAAAAAGCTGCCCTCACGGCAGCTTTTTTTATGCTTTGTCTCCAGCCGATCAGCTGAGGGCTTTCATCTCGGTCATGAATCCTCTGAGCATTTTACCCACTTTCTCGATGGCATGGCTTCTGATGGCGCTGTTCACCTGGATCAGGGTGAGGTTGTCAACCTGATTGGTGCCGGTCAGGCCTTTGCCGATGATGTCGGTATCAACCGATTTCATGTAGTCTTTGAGCATGGGGACGGCTGCATTGGCAAAGAGGTAACAGCCGTATTCGGCGGTGTCGGAGATGACCTTGTTCATTTCATACAGCTTTTTGCGGCTGATGAGGTTGGCGATCAGGGGGAGCTCGTGGAGGGATTCATAGTAGGCTGATTCTTCCTTGATTCCTGTTTCTGTCATCACTTCAAAGGCAAGCTCGACTCCCGCTTTGACCATGGCTACCATCAGAATTCCGTTGTCGAAGTACTCCTGTTCGGATATTTTCATGCTTCCGGCGGGAGTTTTTTCAAAACTTGAGTTTCCCGTCTCCTCTCTCCATCCAAGCAGGTCCTTGTCGTCCGCTGCCCAGTCGGCCATCATTGTGGAGGAAAAGTGTCCGCTCATGATGTCGTCCATGTGTTTTTCGAAGAGGGGTCTGAGGATGGTCTTCATCTCTTCGGCCTCTTCAAAGGCTCTGATTTTTGCAGGATTGCTGAGTCGGTCCATCATGTTTGTGATTCCGCCGTGTTTCAGCGCTTCGGTAATGGTTTCCCATCCGTACTGAATCAGCCTGGAAGCATAGGAGGGGTCAATGCCCTTTTCGGTCATCTTGTCGAAGCAGAGCAGAGAACCGGCCTGGAGCATACCGCAGAGTATGGTCTGTTCTCCCATAAGGTCTGATTTTACTTCGGCAGTAAAGGAGGAGTGAAGAACACCGGCCTTATGACCGCCGGTTGCGGCTGCATAGGCCTTGGCGATTTCAAGACCGTCTCCGTTGGGGTCGTTTTCGGGGTGTACGGCTATGAGGGTGGGAACTCCGAATCCTCTTTTGTACTCCTCTCTTACTTCGGAACCGGGAGATTTGGGTGCTACCATGATGACCGTCAGGTCCTTTCTGATCTGCATTCCCTCTTCTATGATATTGAATCCGTGGGAGTAGGCCAGAGCGGCTCCTTTTTTCATCAGAGGCATGACGGCATTGACGACGGAGCTGTGCTGTTTATCAGGAGTCAGATTCAGAACGAGGTCCGCAGTAGGTACGAGCTCTTCATAGACTCCCACTTTAAATCCGTTTTCCGTTGCATTGATATAGGACTGTCTCTTTTCCTTGATAGCCCCTTCTCTCAGGGTATAGGACACATCAAGACCGCTGTCTCTCATGTTCAGGCCCTGGTTCAGGCCCTGTGCTCCGCATCCGATGATAACTATTTTTTTGCCCTTCAGTTTTTCAACGCCGTCAAATTCTGTGCGCGAAATCAGGCTGCAGGTTCCAAGCTGATCAAGTTGTTTTCTCAGGGAAAGTGTATTGAAGTAATTCATAAACGTCCTCGTTTGTCCCGGTACCGGGTGATCTGGGTTTTATGAAAAAATAAACCCCCGGCCCCGGGTTGTCAATGAAGGACAGGGCATTTGGTGGTGGTAAATTCGGAAGAGACTGTTGTCTGAAATGCAACAGAGTTTCGGTTTGCTGTGTTTCGGGCAATACTCCGGGGCTAGTTGTTGGGATTTCCTCCGCCGGCGCCGATTCCCGCCGAAAACTGATAGCGTCCCGTCTCCAGATTCCAACCGATATTCATCTGGATGGCGGGGATGGCCAGGTTGTTTATGAAAATCTCAATCCCCCCTCCGGGGCCGTGAAACAGAGTCCTGTCGATCAGGTCGGACTGAAGGTAACCCGCCTCATAAAAGCCCTTTACAGAGAGGGTACCCCCGGGGAAATGCCAGACCGGGACATTGTAGACCGCCGCTGCTGAGGCATACTCATCCGCTGCTATCCGGTCCATAGGGAGATTCATGGTCCCCGGAAATCCACCAAGACGGAATTGTTTCTGCACGGGAAGGCTGGAAGACCATCCCCCCCTGGCTGTGAACAGAAGCAGATGATCCCACGCCGGTCTGATCCCCCAGTTGACTCTGCCCCTGACTTCAGGATATCCGGCGGTGCCGTCCAGTCCCCAGTTCCAGGTGTAGGATGCGGTCGTCAGAAGTCCGTACTCGTAGGGGATGTCATAGTAGAGATCCTTCCATGCCGCCCTTGCCGTCAGTCCGGTAGAATTGAGGTCCGGGATGTTCATCATAACGGTGCTCCCGGGACGCAGAGCCGACCTGTCGTAGTCCCAGCCGGCAGTCAGGGAAAACTTTTCCGTAAAGGGATACTCCAGACTGAATCCAAGTCCGGCTTCATCGGTCTGATACTCCCTTACCGTCTCCTCGGCCACATTCTCATCAACAACCTCATTCAGTCCGAGATTGACGGAAGCTGTGAACTTCAGGTCTGTATCCAGGAAAATGTTGTCGCTGTAGAAGCTGAGGAGGGACCAGCCCTCGGAACCGAAAAAGAGCCCCAGGCCCAGGGTTTTGTAGAACCCCAGCAGGTTTCCTTCGATGGCCAGAGCTCCGGCACGCCAGGAACCGTTCTGGGAGAATGAGAAAATGGGAATAGGGATGAGGGTCCATTTATCCCTGAGGTACACATCTATGATCACATCCGAACCGGTCACTCTGGACTCTACCGTGATTTCGGGATTGAAAATACCGGCTTCCCTCAGTTCCTGGATGATTGTCTTCTCCGTTGTCTCATCAAAGACCTGCCCCGGCTCAACGGGACGGATAATCTGAAGGGCCGTGCTCTCTCTGGTCCTCTTCAGGCCGATGAAGTGTATTTCTCTTATAATTTCCTCAGAAACGGCAGACTGGGCTGCGAACAGGAGGAAAAGTAGGGTCATTGAGATGTAGTTTCTGTTCATAATCAAACAGTATAGATAATCCGGGAGGATAAATACAAAAAAAAACCGCCCCTTTTCAGGAGCGGCTTTCTTCACAAACCGAATCAGTCTTCAGTGAAGAAGAGAGATCTTTCTGTTTCCAGATCAAAGAAGTGAAGCTTTTCGATTCTGGGTGTGAAGTTGACGGTTTCGCCGACTTTTACCTGAACCGTGGGCTCATTCTTGGTTGTAAAGGTGTGTGATCCTGTATTGATGTGGAGCATGGTTTCCGCACCGAGAGGCTCGATGACGACAACCTTGGCTGCCATGTTGTTCTCAACAGGTGTTGTTGTGAAATCAAGATCTTCGGGTCTGATTCCCACAAGAAGCTCCTTGCCCACATAGGCTTTCAGAGTTTCTTTTCTTTCGTCATCCAGGGTCACTTTCATGCCCTCTTCGGTGATAACGATTTTTCCGCCTTCTTCCGTTACTTTGGCAACGGCAACGTTCATGGGAGGTGAACCGATGAAACCGGCAACAAATCTGTTGATGGGCTCATTGTAGAGTTTCAGGGGAGAACCGATCTGCTGAATGATTCCGCCCTTCATAACGACGATCTTGTCACCCATTGTCATGGCTTCGATCTGGTCGTGTGTTACATAGATCATAGTTGCGGAAAGTCTTGAATGAAGAGCTCCGATTTCGGCTCTCATCTGAGCTCTCAGTTTGGCGTAAAGGTTTGACAGGGGCTCATCGAAAAGGAATACCTTGGGTTTCCGAACAATGGCACGTCCTACGGCAACACGCTGTCTCTGACCACCGGAAAGGGCCTTGGGCTTTCTTTCCAGAAGCTCTTCGATGTCCAGAATCTGTGCTGCTTCTTTTACACGTGCATCGATATCCGCTTTGGGATACTTTCTGATTTTGAGTCCGAATGCCATGTTGTCATAAACAGACATGTGGGGGTAGAGAGCGTAGTTCTGGAATACCATTGCGATATCCCTGTCCTTGGGCGCCTCTTCATTCATTCTCTTTCCGTCAATCAGAAGTTCACCATCGCTGATGTCTTCCAATCCGGCTACCATTCTCAGTGTTGTGGATTTTCCGCAACCTGAAGGTCCTACCAGTACTACGAATTCCTGGTCTTTGATGTGGATATTGGCTTTATCCACCGCTTTAACACCACCGTCATAAACTTTGGTAATGTCTTTCAGAATTACTTCGGCCATAGAATGCCTCCATGGGATTATTTTATTACCAGCATCTTATTATGGA
>QKJO01000235.1 GCA_003249275.1 Spirochaetaceae bacterium | reverse complement strand
CCCTGGCGGCAATCATGGTCACCACTACCGTGATCGTTTATTTAGGCGAGACTCTGAATGAGCAGAAGATGTACAACATGGTCTTTCTTCAGTCTCTGGCCATCATCTTTACAATTCTCTTTTCCCAGACCCGAAAACAACTTCTCTTTGTCAGTCTGGCCATGATCTCCCTGGTTGCATTCTTTCTGTTCTAGCGTCTTGTTCCCGCCGCCGGCGGCATCAAAGCACCCTATCTGCTTACTTTTTTTACAATCATCATCATTGTAGCCGCCCAGTCCCTGGTAGGAGATCAGGTTTTCAAAATCCTCAATGCATCCATCCAGGAAGTCAGATTCAATGCGGAACATGATGAAGCCACCGGTCTGCCCAACGACATCAAGCTGTTCAACCATCTGAAGGAGTTTAAAGGCTCCAACAGAAATTTCTGTCTTGTCTTCTACAGCATAGAAAATTACATGGAGCTTCTCCTCAACCTGGGAATCAGGGATTTCAAGTATGCCGTCAAGATGGTTGCCGACATCATTGAATCGGTTCACCGGGCGCCGGTATACAGAGTCTCCACCGAGGTCCTCTGTACGGCTTCCGACAGGATACTGGATGAGATCCTCGCAAATATCGATCAGGTCCTGGCGGACCTGAGGTTTCCCGTGACGGTCAATAATTTTAAAATCCGGATACTGATCCGCTCGTCCCTGACCAATGCGGATTCCGATTCGGATGCCCAGCAGGATGATCTTTACAAGGGAATGATGGCCCTCTATCAGGCGGGTCTGCAGAAAAAGAGCTTTGTCCGGTTTGAAAAAAGCAATGAGAAGATGTGGAAGGAACGCCTTACAATCCTTCAGGAACTGGCTTCGGCCATCGCCAAGAGAAACTACACAATCGTCTACCAGCCCATCTACAACCGGAGCCGGGAGATCGTCTGTATGGAGGCCCTGTCACGCTGGCATGACAAGGATGGAAATGCGGTGAGTCCCGGCGTATTCATTCCCATGCTGGAAGAAGCGGGTCTGATGAACGACTTCACCTATATCATGATCAGTCTTGTGCTCGACGATATCAGGGATCATGATTTTCTGCGGAACAACGGTCCCATATTTGTGAACATCTCCCCCGAGCTGATCAACACAGATTTTGATTTTGCCTGGATCGTCGAACTCATCGACGAGTACAGGATTCCCCATGAACTCCTCGGTTTTGAAATCACCGAAAGCAGCGTGGTAGAGGACAGCGGCAGCACGGAAAAGGTCATTCAGTATCTGAGAGACGAGGGGTTCAAGATCGCCCTGGACGACTTCGGTACGGGCTACTCCAACCTGACCCAGATCCTGGTGCAGCCCTTTCACAAGATCAAATTCGACAAGACCTTTATAGACAGCATGAAGGACAATCAGAAGAACCGTCAGCTCCTGGAGATTCTGATCCGCTACTTCAATCAGCACAACTACATCACCCTCATTGAGGGCGTGGAAACCCAGGAGCAGTTCGATCTGTTGTGCAGCTACGACTGCCGGGAGTTCCAGGGCTACTATCTCAGTAAACCGAAACTCTCCGGCGATCTGGGTTAGGGATCAGGCCTTTCCTCACCAGTCGATGGGGAAGTAATCCTTCAGAAACTTTCCGCACCAGTGCTTGCCTGTGTTGATCCCGTCGAAGAGGGGATCGCAGACCCGGGCGGCTCCGTCTACAATGTCCAGAGGAGGCTGAAAGTCATGCAGTTCCTCCTTGAGCCGTGAAAGGTGAGCCGGATCTTCGTCGGTGACCCATCCCGTATCCACAGCGTTCATATAGATCCCGTGGTCGGCCAGTTCGCCCGCCGAGGTGTGGGTGAGCATATTGAGGGCCGCCTTGGCCATGTTTGTGTGGGGGTGTCGCTCTCCTTTCTTGAAACGGTAGAACTTCCCTTCCATGGCCGACACGTTGATTATATGCTTTTTGCCCGTGTTTTCCCGTTTCATCATGGGGATGAGGCGGTTGCACAGAACAAAGGGAGCCACCGCATTGACCAGCTGAATCTCCAGCATTTCCGAGGTCTGGATTTCGCCGATTTTCAATCGCCAGCTGTTGGTTCTTCTCAGGTCCACCTGCTGCAGGTCCACGTCCAGTTTCCCTGCGGGGAAGACCTCTTCCACCGAGTGATCCTCATCGTGGGAGTAGGGGATCTGGGAGAGAAGAGCCGAGTCTCTCAGGCCCATGGCCGGCTTGTTTCCCTTCCATGAAACGGGAACGGAGGGATCGGAATTCTGACTGCTCCAGTGGAAGGATTCCAGCCGGGCGACGCAGTCGTGGAAGTTCTTCATCAGCACCTGGGCATTTTCCGGGAGCTGGTGAAAGGAGAGGGATTCATTCTCCATCAGGTGGGCATAAAAGCCCGGAGGACGGCGCACGGTCTGGGCGGCGTTGTTGATCAGGATATCCAGCCGGGGGTAGGTCTGTTCAATATGGCTGCAGAACATCTCCACGCTGGGCGTGTGGCGGAGGTCCAGTCCGTAGATATGGAGGCGGTGACTCCAGTCCCTGTAGTCTCCCTCCTTTGCAAAACGGAGGGCCGAATCCACGGGGAACCGGGTGGTGGCGATGACCGTGGCTCCGGCACGCAGGAGCATGAGGGTGGCCTGATAACCGATCTTGAGCCGTGATCCGGTGATGAGAGCCACCTGGCCGTTGAGATCGGCACTCTGGAACCTCTTTGTGTAGTTCAGCTCTGCACAGGAGGGGCACATGGCATCGTAGAAGTGATGGAGGTCGGTGAACTCGGCCTTGCAGACGTAGCAGTTCCGTGGAGAGTCCAGTTTCAGGGTGCTCAGGGTCTCCTGACGGGAGTCGGCCAGCTGGAGCTGTGCCGGTGCGGTGAAAACCTCCGCTTCCCGGGCCAGACGTATGCCCGTGGCTGCCCTGGCCTGCCTCTCTGCGCTGACCCTTTTTTTCTTCATCATCTTGCGGATGGCCCGGGTCCGCTCCTTGAGCAGGGCCTTGTCGGGTTTGGAGATTAGCCCGGCGGCCTTCATCAGGTCGATCCTCTGTCCGTCGGTCAGACGGGCAAAGAGTTCGCTGTCTTCTGCCAGGGTGCCGAGCACCCGGATGCATTCATCCAGCTGTTCCCGGGATACGGGGGACTCATTGTCCGGTGTCACTACTGTTTCCTCATTCATTTTCAAAATTGTCAGGGGATTATAGCAGAATTGATCTTCCCGCTCCTACAGGCCGGAGCCTTTCTATGGATAAATTCAGGGAAATAACACGGTTCCCGGTTTTGTAATATCCCGGGCGGTTGTCTTATACTTGAGAGAATGGGGGTATGCTATGTACGGATACAGCAGAACGACAGATTTATCCTATTCCGAGGCTCTCGAAAAGACCAGAGCGGAACTGCAGAAAGAGGGTTTCGGCGTGCTTACCGAGATCGATGTGCAGAAGACTCTGAAGATGAAGATTGATGCGGATATCGAGGCCTACACCATCCTGGGAGCCTGCAATCCTCCTTCCGCCTTCAAGGCCATCAGCGCGGAGAAGGAGATCGGTCTCATGCTCCCCTGCAACCTGATTGTCTATGCCCAGGACGGAAAGACCCATATTTCGGCGATCCTGCCCAAATCCGCCATGGGGATGATCGAAAATCCGGTCCTGGCCGAAGTGGCCGAACACATCGAAAAAAAGCTGATCTCCGTCATCGACAGGGTGGAGTGAGCCGGGAACTTATCCTTCACTTTCTTCCCCCTTTTATTGTTTATTGCCCGATATGAAGTAATATGAAGGGTACAGTATGAACAATTTCAGATCCCCCTATCTCTGCCTATTTTTATTGATACTTGCTATGCCCCTGTCCGCCCAGTTCGGATCTGAGCCCGTCCATATTCTTTTTCTCAACTCCTACGACTCCCGCATGAACTGGTACCGGGAAATCCTGAGGGGCGTGGAGGATGTGCTCACCCCCGATCAGAACAACATCGTTCTTCACCTGGAGCATATGGACTCCAAGGGGTTTCAGAGCCGGGAGTATCTTGAGGGGTTCCTCGATTTCATCAGGATGAAATACCGGGACACCGAGTTCTCCCTTATCTTCTGCTCCGACAACAACGCCTTCGATTTTCTGAAGGAGTATCATAAAGACGTCTATCCCGGCGTGCCCGTCGTCTTCTGCGGCGTCAACGACTTTGACGACTCCATGATCCAGGGTCATGAAGAGATCACGGGTATCGCCGAGGTCTTCTCCGCCCGGAAGACGGTGGACCTGGCTCTGAAGCTCCATCCCGGCACG
>QKJO01000154.1 GCA_003249275.1 Spirochaetaceae bacterium | reverse complement strand
AGAAGAACATCAAGGGTGTTCTCAAAAAGATCTCCGTCTATGCCCGGCAGAACTACAAACTCATGTGCCGGGTGAATGTGATCAACCATATGACTCTGGACCCCGCCAGAATCAAGTCGGATATGTCGGGAACCCTGCAGGCCATCAAATTTGAATTTCCCGTCAAATGGGACGGGAATCCCTTCTTCAGGGAACTGGTTCAGGAGATCCTGGAAGAGGACTATTCTCCTCAGAAGGAGCAGCTCCAGGATGCCATACTCAGCAATCTGAGGGTGGCGGAAAAGAAAGCAGTCAAGAAGAAGATCGACAAGAGCGCGGTCATGAAGAAGGAGCTGCTGGATCTGATAGGCGAACTGGCCAAGATCTACATCCCCCTGGAAACCATAATTGTCCGGCTGGATGACAACTCCCGTATCCTTGATGACAATCTCAAGTCTCTTCCCCAGAAGATCTCCCGCTGGTTCCAGAGAGTCATGATGCGTAAAAACGAAATCTATTATGAGATCAATACGAACATCGACGGACAGGGCAAGAGCCGGGAAAAGATGAATTTCACGACCTACCTCAACTGGATCAGGATGAAGGCGACCTTCTACAAAAACCTGAACAATCCGAGCAGCACCAGTTATATGAGGGCCGCCGAATCCGAACTGCCTCAGCTGGAGGACTTTCTTGAAAAGAACCAGCAGGAACTGAAGAAGATCATAAACAGGCTTATCGCTCTGGAAAAATTCTTCAAGGAAGAGGCGGACCCTGAGATCCGTTCAAAGACCAAAGGCTACAAGGCTGAGATTCAGCAGATGAAGATGATTGTCGGCAAGATCGTTACAGGCCTGAAAGAGTACATCGTTCAGCTGGAAGAGATAGATCAGCTCAAAGCCCTGGGCATCGACCCGGAACAGTAAAACAGTCCGGGAACCTGTCCCGGACGGCTCTCTCAGCTGTGGTAGAGTCCCAGAATCCTGAAATCCTCGGACATTCCCGATATTTTCTCAATGGCCCTGTCGAAGACGGAGCGGTCCTCGGGCAGTTCCAGGTCCACATAGAACATGTAGGTCCAGGGTTTGCCGTGGATGGGTCTGGACTCCAGTTTCTTCATACTCAGTCCGTAATCGGCAAAGACGGAGAGACAGGAGGACAGAGATCCCGCTTCGTCGGGGGTTGAGAACACGATGGACGCCTTGTCCACTTTGTAGTCGCTGCGGACCATATCCTTTCTGGAAATAATGGCGAACCGGGTATAGTTGTGGGGATTGGTCTCAATCCCTTCTGCAAGAATTTCGAGTCCGTAGAATCCGGCGGCATCGGAGCCGGCAATGGCGGCGATGGACGGATCTTTTTCCTGAGAGACATAGGATGCGGCCCCGGCGGTGTCATAATAGGTGACGGCCTCGATCCCCTGCTTCTCCAGATACTCGGCGCACTGGGACAGGGCCTGAGGATGGGAATACACCTTTTTGATGTCTTCCAGTCTGCTTCCGGGACTGGCCAGCAGGTTGTGCCGGATTCTGACCTTGATTTCGCCTGTGATCTGAAGATCGGGATAGCGGTAGAGGAGGTCGTAGTTCTCCAGGATGGAACCGGCCACCGAATTCTCCAGAGGGATCACTCCCCAGTCGGCTTCGCCCGAGAGGACGGACTTGAAAATATCATTGAACCGTTTGACCGGAACGGCTTCCACTTCGGTTCCCTGAAAGTAGGTTCTGGCGGCCAGTTCGCTGTAGGCGCCATGGAGTCCCTGAAAATAGGCTTTCAGTTTGCTGCCTTTCTGACCCGGCAGAGTGCCGGTCTTCTGAACCGCTTCGGCCAGAGCCTGGTGACGTTTGTCGGGGATACGGCTGATCTCCTTGCCGACCACGGGACTGAGGGTCTCGATATCTCCCATAAGTTTTGCAAACTGCTCGGGATAAAGGGACTGGGGTCCGTCGGAGCTGGCTTTATCCGGATCCGGATGAACCTCGATGATGAGACCGTTGGCACCTGCGGCGACTCCCGCCAGAGCCATGGGCAGGACCTTGTCTCTCAGACCCGTTCCATGGGAAGGGTCGACGATGACGGGGAGGTGGCTCAGCTTCTGGACAACCGGGATGGCCGACAGGTCCAGAGTGTTTCTTGTCATGGTTTCAAAAGTTCTGATTCCCCTCTCGCAGAGGATGACCTTGTCTGTTCCGGAAGCGAGAAGATATTCTGCAGCCATCAGCCACTCTTCGATGGTGGCGGAAAGGCCTCTTTTCAGAACAACCGGCATCCCGAGGGACCCGACTTTTTTCAGAAGTTCAAAGTTCTGCATATTCCGGGCGCCGATCTGAAAGATATCGATGTATTCTTTCATCATGTCGGCGTCTCCGGGGGAGACGATTTCGGTTGCCACGGGCATACCGGTGATTTCACCGGCTTCCTTGAGGTATCTGCATCCTTCTTCGCCAAGCCCCTGGAAGGAGTAGGGAGAGGTCCGGGGCTTGAAAGCGCCCCCTCTGAGGATGACGGCTCCCGCTTTTCTGACCGCAATGGCCGACTCGATGATCTGCTCCCGCGATTCTACGGCACAGGGTCCGGCAATCACGCAGACCCGGTTGCCTCCGATTGTAACGGGACCGACGTCGAACACGGTATCCTCTTTCTGGAGCTCTCTTGATGCCAGCTTGAAGGGCTTTGTAATGGGAATCACCTGGGCAACTCCCGGCAGGAGTTCGACCTGCCTGAAATCGAGGGCAACGGAACCGACCGCTCCCAGAACTGTTTCTTTCTCGCCGATGATTTCCCGGACTTTCAGTCCCTTGGACTCCAGATACGCCTGTATATGCTTTTTCTCAGCATCCTGAACCGTGTTATGCAGAACTATAATCATGGCGACAGCTTAGTTCATTTTCCTGGTTTGTTCCATAAGGAGCGTTACATTCTTGACCGATTTCATGCCGGGTACGGGGATCATATCGGGATCGAATACTTCGGGGATGATTCCCTCCTCCAGGCTGGTTTTATAGGATTGAATTTTGGAAATGTAATCCAGGGTCATTTTGGGGGTCCGGCTGTCCTTGACTCTGTTGGGCCCGGCATTGTACATGGCCAGAGCTGTCACTTCGTTGCCGCCGATATCCAGACAGTACCGGAGGTAGGCGATCCCCAGCGGGACGTTGATTTCGGGCTTGAAAAAATCCTCCTCCTTCAGATTGGGAAAGGAGTTCGAATTGAGCTGGAACAGACCTCTGTCGACGGAGTCGCGGTTTTTATTCACCGCATTGATTCTGAAAGAGCTTTCTGAAAAGGCAAGGGCGAAGGCCAGCTCGGGGGCGATGTTGTATTTGACCGCCTCATCATAGATAAGTTCCGCCACTTTGGCGTTTCCGGTGACGACGGTAAAATACTCCAGATGGCGGGTTCTGGCCAGTCCCGGATCTTCCGTATCCAGTTTGGTTGTGCCGTAGAGGGCATTTTTCAGGTAGTTCTCATACTGATCCAGACTTAATTCATTCTGCTTGTCATAGCCGGACTGGCTGAGACAGCCGGACAGAAAAAGGCCTGCCAATCCGATAAAGGTAATTTTGAGTAAGTTCATTGTTCTCCCAACAAGTCGGCCCGGTGTGATGAAATGGGGGCCATTTATTAAATGTGTTTTTGCTTCAAAATGAGGAAGCTGAGAATAATCCATGGAATATTCATGTAAAATCCCCCCTTTACTCAAGATTGAAAAACTCCGATATGAGAAGATTTATCAGGTTTTTCATGGTGATGTCCCTATTTTGGTGATATATATGGAATGATCGGGAATGAAAAAACAGAACAGACTGGAAGCAATACTCCCGGATTTGTCGCCTCTCGGCTTCGGCGGATGGGCCCTGGGAGGAGAGTACTGGGGCAGTCAGGACCATAAAAATTCGGTCCGGGCCGTACACAGAGCCCTGACCCTGGGAATAAACCATTTCGACACAGCCCCCGTCTACGGAAGGGGAAGATCTGAGCAGATCCTCGGGCAGCAGCTGAGAAAGCTGAGGCCGGAGGTGATTCTGGCGACCAAAGCCTTCTATACGGATCCCGAAAGAATGAAGACAAGTCTGGAAGCCAGCCTGCAACGGCTGTTTACAGACTACATTGATATATTCTATATTCACTGGCCTCTCGGAGACGTCGATATGCGTCCTGGAATGGAGATGCTGGAGAGGCTGCGCAGAGAAGGAAAGATCAAAGCCCTGGGGGTCAGCAATTTCTCGGCGGATCAGATCAGAATGGTGGAAGACGCAGGACAGGTCGATGTCTATCAGGGGGGCTACAAC
>QKJO01000041.1 GCA_003249275.1 Spirochaetaceae bacterium | reverse complement strand
ACTGGACCGGGTGGAATTCATGTTTTCCGCCAACAAAGGCGAGCCTCTCAAAGCACTGAAAGATGTCGCGTCAGGAGGAGAAATATCCCGTGTCATGCTGGCCGTCAAGACAGTTCTTGCCGGAACCGATCAGATTCCCGTTCTTGTTTTTGATGAAATCGACTCAGGGATAGGCGGAGAGATCGCTTCTTCCATCGGTCGTCATATGAAAAAGCTGGCTGATTTTCATCAGATATTATGTATAACTCACCTTGCGTCTATAGCTGTTTATGCCGATAATCATATAAAAGTGATGAAATCGGAACTGGATGACCGTACCCAGACTGATCTCTTTTCCCTGAGCCGTGAGGATAGGGTTACTGAGATTGCCCGGATGCTTTCCGGAGACAGCGAGGGGGCTGCGTCCCTGACCCATGCGCAGGAATTATTGAAAAGTGCTTCGGTTTAAAGGTAGTATGAATGGCTAAAGTCAGTGAAGAAGCTCGGAAAAGGTACTTTGACAAGATTAAGGAGTACAAGTCTCAAATCGACACTATTCTGATGCAGGAAAAGAAAATACAGATTCTGATCGACAATTCGGATGATTCCGCTCCCTATCAGAAACTGGCACTGGCCGAAGAAAATCTGGCAATCCTTTCCAACTATCTCCTTCTCAATCAGCTTTCCATGGATCTGCTCGGCATCAAGAATGAGAATTTTCTTAACGATGCCAGGAAGTCCTGCTACAAGATCATCATCTATCTTGAGGATGTGTTCTCCGACTTTCTCGATATGCCCTATACCGACTATGCGGCAAAGATCGAAATGGTTCAGGACTATTCCGAACTGAAACGCTTCTATCTGATCAGAAAGCTTGGTTTTTCAATTGCCATGGTAAAGGACGGATTCGGTGAGAATTCCAAGTGGAAGTGGTCCATCATCGAACTGGAAGGCAGGCTGGCGACTCTATCCAAAAACGTTATTGATCTGAAAAAGTTTGTTGCGGGGATGGACCCGAGGTCTGAAGGGTTCCGGGAACGGATTGACCACTTCAAACTGACCTGCAGACTTCTGCAGAATGCAGGAGACAGTTTCAGAATGAAATACGAGCTCTCTACCAGCAGAATCGACGATTTCAAGATCGCCATCAACTATCTTTCCGCCCTCAAACGCTTCCTCACTCTGACCAATCAGAAACGGGAAATCGAAGAACTGAAGAAGAAGATAGACATCTGGAAGCAGAAGATGGAGAGCGATGCCAAATCATCCGAAACTGCAGCCAGAATGAAACGCCTTTCCAAATAAGAGTCTATCTGTCCTTCAGCTCGTTAAGCGCATCATCGGGAAAGAGTTCCGACATGGTTCTTCTGACCCGGCCGCCCTCGGCCCCCTCAAAATAGACGGGAAAGTCGCTCCCCACAAACTCACTGAGAACCTGCCGGCAGGCGCCGCAGGGAGATACGGGATAACCGGCGTCGGGGCAGTAGACGGCAATCGCTTCAAAGTCCCTGATGCCCCTGGTCAGAGCTGCCGAAACGGCACTCCGCTCGGCGCAGATCGTCAGTCCGAAAGAACGGTTTTCAATATTCACACCCTGGATGACCTCTCCGTTTCTGCAGAGCAGGGCTGCACCCACTCTGAATCTGGAATAGGGGGCATAGGAGTTTTCAGTCGCTTCTTTTGCGCTTTTCATCAATTGATCAATATCCATAACGATCTCCCTGTCACTGGTGCTCATCACTCCGGTTTGACCAGACTCTTTTCATAGTATAATATGTTTCCCAAATCATTATCATAAGAGAAAGTATGAATAAAACCTTTTTTCTGCCGCTGATACTTCTTTTTTTTATCATCTATTTTCTGGTTTTTCCGTTCGGCAGCGGAGAGGAGGTTTTCTGGACGGCGGCGGATCTGTTTGATTACAATGATCCGAATTCCGCTCCTTTGAACCTGGATCGTCCCCTCATCGTTAATCAGGGACGATACCGGGGTGTTCTTGAAGGAATCCCGGGAGCCTCAACGATGGAGAGCGGCGGAGGCCGGCGGGCCTATTCGGTAACACACCGGTACAGAAAGTCCGGCAGTACCTTTCTCATTGAAGATTTGAAGACCCGGGGCGTGATGAGCCTCTCACTGCCGGGGAATCCTCTGGTTCTGAAAGATCATATCTATGCGGTTGATTTCGGTTCCGCCTTCATCGAGGAAATAGATGACGCGGGTCGTTCGCTCTGGCGCTGGCAGGGAGTTTCTCCCGTGACTGCCATAACCGCCGGCGAAGGGGTCACCGTATTCGGCTCCATCGACGGGATGGTCCGGTTGTTCGACACATCCGGGCATATGACCGAGCTGGATATGAAAACGGGAAATCCGGATCAGATCATCTACGGTCTGGCACTGTCCGGCGACGGCGGAAGCCTGGCCGTGGTTTCGGGTCTGAATGACCAGTTTGTCAGACAGTTCCGCCTGTCAGAAGGGGAACCGCCCGAACTGCTGTATGAATCCCGTCTGGACGACCGGTTCAGGGGACCGGTCAAACTTTTATATTCACACGACGGGACATCCCTCTGGGTTGAACAGGATAAGACGATCCGTCAGTATTACAGGGACGGGATCGGTCAGATCATACCTCTGGAAGGTCAGTTTCTGACCCACATGCTGGATGAAGAAGAGGGAATCTACTATATCCTCTGCCGTCAGACTACGAACGGTGATACAGGGTATCTGCTTACCGCCTATTCCCTCAACGGGTCCGTGCTGATGAGAAACAGCTTCAGGGAGTATCCCGGGTTCCTTGCTCATTCCGGTTCGGAACTGTTTTTCTCCATGGACGGCATGATGGCCGTTCTGAAGAGGGTGGAGTCATGAAAAACAGGCTGCTGGTTCTCTTTTGTCTCTTTTCATCTCTCATAAAACCCTCCGCCATCCAGTGGCCGGTTCAGTATACGTTCCTTGCCTCCTCCTTTCTGGAGAATTACAGGGGTTCCGCTTTTCCGGGGCTCATCTTCAGCGGATATGATTCCATGAGGCCCTATGATTACGGGGAAGTCATCTTCCGCTATTCTCCGGAGGACTATGCCGCCCTTCCTCCCGTGGGGGACTCCATGCTTGTTCTGGAGCATGAGAACGGGTTTCAGTCCGTCTACACCCATGTCGGTTCCGATGAGATCAGGGGAGACCGTGACCGGATCACTTCGGGAGAGTTTCTGAAATCACCGGGAGGAGAGGGGGAAACGGCGTCCTGTCATTTCTACATCCTGGATGCTCTGCAGAATCAGCTTGTAAACCCGCTCATCCTGCTTCCGGCGATACGGGATACCAAACCTCCCGTGATAGAGTCGGTTCTGCTGATTGAGAACGGAAGGGAGTACGAACTGGACAATGGCGTCTCTCTGCCTGTGGGCGCCTACAGGGTCTTCGTGAGGGGCGTCGACAATGCCGGATCGGGGATCAGGCAGTCGCCCTACGCCTATTTTCTCTACAATCTGGGTGTCCTTCAGCTGGAACGCAAACTGGATGCGGTCATTCAGAAGAATCATGAGCTGGCTTTTCAGGACGGAACCCCCCTGGAAACCGTTTTTTCAAAACCAGGGTATCTGTATCTCGGTGACATCACCCTTATCTCCGGACAGTCCCGTCTGGAGGTCTCGCTGGTTGATCTGGCCGGAAATGAGAGTACGAAAGCCTTTGATGTTCAGGTGTACAGGTGAGCCATAAGACATTTTCCAAGACACCCGGCGGCGATGAATCAAGAGTTGTCATTCCCTGTCCCGTCTGCGGATCGGAGCAGTTCAGGGTTCACTGGACGGCGGATCAGGGGACCTGGCAGCGCTGCCGGGACTGTTCTCTTCTGATGCAGAATCCACAGCCCGTTCCGGTGGACATTCTGAACCGGTATGATGAGGAGTATTTCAGCTATGAGAGTGAGAATGAAGAGTCCTTTCTGAGGCTGATGCTTCTGGGGCTGGAGGATATCGGTTTTTTCAGGGCGCCCGCGCCCCCTGCAGGCGGGCGGAGCTTTCTGGACATCGGATGCGCCACGGGAAGGCTCGGCTCCTGGCTGAACGACAGGGGATGGGCCGCTCAGGGGGTGGAGGTGTGCCGGGAAGCGGCGGAATACGGGAACAGTCACCATAACATAAGGATCTTTCCCGGGACCCTGGAGGAAGCTTCCTTTCCCGACTCCTCTTTCGACTTTGTTCATAACTCCCATGTCATTGAGCACATCAACAGACCGGATCTGTTTGTCGGCGAAATTTTCCGTATTCTGAAGCCGGGAGGAAAATTCCTCTGCACCACCCCCAACTGTTCGGGATTCCAGGCCCTTTTGTTCCGGGAGCGGTGGAGGTCGGTTATTGCGGATCATCTCTTTCTTTTTTCAAAAAAGACTCTGAAACGCTGTGTCCTCTCCTCCGGCTTCCGGCATCTGAAGACCAGAACCTGGGGCGGACTGGGCGTCGGCTTTGCCCCGCTTCCGGTCAAGAAGATCGCCGACCGTCTGGTCAAACCACTGGGCTGGGGGGATGTGATGATGATGGAATTTCAGAAGCCGTTCTGAGGAAGACCCCTGATCTCTTCCGAGAGGTTCAGAAGTTCCATCAGCCTCTCTTTTGTTTTTGAATCAGCCCTCTCCAGAAGCATCATGCCCTGCCTGTTTCCCGTCAGAAGCCCGAAAATCCTACCCGAAAGGGATGAACTGATGACGGCATGGCTGCTTTCTCTCTGGGATGCCAGCAGAATGATCAGCCGGTTCAGGATTTCGGTGCCGCCGTCTGCCAGAATCGAAATGATCCGCTCCGGATTGAGCAATTCCCTGTCGATGATCCTGTTGAGCCAGTGATTCAGGTCTGCGGGCAGGGGAATCTTCCATCGTATGTTCTTTTCCTGGAGATCCATGAAACAGTTCCAGCCCTCAGGATTTCCGCTTTCCATCACAAAAGTTACCTCTCTGAAGGCGTAGTGGAGAAGGGCTTTGACTGATTTTTTAAGATCCTCGCCCTCCGGAAGTTTCAGCTTCATCCATTCATCCAGCTGATTGATGATGCCGCTGTACTTTCTGCTGATTGTCTGATCATTGACCAGCTCCATCATGCAGAGCTGTTTCATCAGATCCTCCTTGTCTGTACGGCTCAGAGATTCGGGGGTGTAGGTATCACCGGTTTCTTCGGGGTAGAGGACAATTTTCGAAAAGAGTCTGTCTTTTCCTTCCAGAACGAAGGGTATCCGTGTCTCTTCGCCTGTGAGAGGGTTGATCATCTCCAGTGTGCCCGCATTGATCAGAAGCTCCCTTGAGAGCTCACGGGGGGTGATCTTTCCCTTGAGTATCCCCTGTGTCCGCTCCTGAATGCCGTAGTACTGCCGGATGATCATGGAGACGGCTGTTCTGCGTACCTCTCTGATCCTCGCATATTTGGACTTGGTATAGAGGACGGCGCCGTTGCCGTTGTCGGGAATATTGCTCTGGGCGCGGGAGAGTTTCTCAAGAAAAGCGCCTTCGGGCGGGGTTGAGAAAAAGGGGGCATACAGGTCCATCAGCCGGGCCGCATACATGAGGTTCTGAAGGGGTTCGACTCCTGATATGTCGGCAAAGAACCAGCCGCAGGATGTGAACATGAACATCTTGAATTTCTGTCCCTCCAGAAGCCTGAAGAACTGGTTCCTGTCCGAATCCGAACCCCTCCGGGTACAGAAACGGTTAAAGAAGTCATCCCTGCCCTCACTGCCGTTCAGCACCCGTACATAACTGTTTCTGATCTCTTCGGGGGGTGACAGAGAGAGGCGGGACATGACGGATCTGAAAATTCTGTCCGCAGATGCAGCCAGATCGTTGAGGGTCTCTCTCAGAGGAGTCCTCCAGGACTGATTCCATCCCTCCCTGCCGCCGGTGGAACAGCCGCAGTCCCGGTACCACCGGGAGACGCCGTGGGAACAGCTCCATGAGCTGCCCCTGTCGCCCTCTGTCAGTTCCACCTGACCGGTTGTCTCCAGGTTCTGTTCGGCCCAGTCGAAGTTGACGATTCTGTAGCCTCCATCGGATTCGGCCTTGTTCAGGAACGCGGACAGACCCATGTTTCCCAGAGCCTCATGATGACCGTAAATCTCCCCGTCCGTGGCGACGGACAAAAATGCGGCCCCTGTTTCGTCAAACTCTTTTGCGACTCGTGCAAAGAAATAGTCCGCATCTCTCAACAGGTGGTTGAATGAGATCTCTGAGGAGAGATGGGGATGATAGAAAAAAACCGTCAGGTCTCCCTCGGGCAGGCAAAGTCGCCAGGGCTGACGCCACAGTCGGGGATCGTTGCCGTCGGCCGTTTCCCATTCTCCCTCCGCAAACCGGAATCTCCCGGCCTGCCAGGGCGACAATACTGTATATTTTATGCCCGAACGGATCAATTCCGCTGCGGTTTCCCTGTCGATCGCCGTTTCGGAGAGCCACATCCCCCGGGAGTCTCTTCCGAAATGGGTCCTGAAGTTCTCCAGACCCCAGAGGATCTGTGTTTTTCTGTCCTCCCGATCTGCCAGAGGCAGAATCATATGGTTGTAAACCTGGGCCATCCCGTTTCCGAATCCCAGATTCCTGATGCTGGCGGCATCGCCCTCCAGAATCTTTCTGTAGACATGTTCGGACTCGGTCTTGAGCCAGTCCAGCAGGGTAGGGCCGACATTGAAAGACAGGTAACTGTAGTTGTTGTAGAAGTTTATGATTCTTCCTGAAGCGTTGAGCAGAGGAGAGAATGCATTGGGTTCGTAGGATTCCCTGTTGATTCTCCTGTTCCAGTTGGCAAAAGGAGACGCCTCTTTCTGATCCTCAATGATCCCCGTCCAGGGGTTTTCTCTGGGGGGCTGATAGAAGTGGCCGTGAATGATCAGATTCCTCATGATCCTATATTGACTTGAAAGGTAGAATTTTGTAAACCATTGCGGATGTGATTGAGGAAAAATCATATGGGAGCTGTCTGGGGAGGGGGCTCAAGTGTGAACCTCTTGACATGACCCTTTTATTTTTCCTACGATGAAAAATCATTAAAACGGATCGGTTATAAATGACAGAAGAGCGTCTTTATTCTTTTTCATATGAACAGCTGCTTGAAATTTCAAACAGAGGTAACATACCTGTAACTCCGGGTGTCGATAAAGGTGTTCTCATCGGAATGCTGCTGGAAGCCTTTGAGGAAGACAGGGATGAACGTGAAGAACTGAACAATCTGGCCATCAAAATGGAAGCTCACAAGTTTTCCATTTCCCAGGATGAAGAACTGGATCTGGGGCAGGATGACGATCTGGAGCTGCCCCTCAGATACAATGAAACCAGTGCTTCACTTCTTCTGAGAGATCCGTCATGGGTCTTTTGTTACTGGGACATAGAAGACAAAAAAGCGGAGGAGATTAAAAACACTCCCGGCTTTCAGGGTCTGATCCTCAGGGTTGTCGAGCTGAACACCAAGGATTACAGTTCCGATAATGTGCTCGATTATTTTGACATTCCCATCAAATTCAGCGATTACAGACGGTATATCAATCTCCCGTCGGAAGATACCTGCTACTGTGTGGAAATCCGCGCCCAGATTGAAGAGACCGATTATCTGGTCACCCGTTCCAATTCCATTGAAACAACACGGGAGTATGTCACCGCTCCCCATGACAACGATAAAACCTACAGTGATGAATTGATACGCCTCTCCGGTTTTTCCGCCGAGTTCGGCGAAGCCCACGGCGTTTCCGGTTATCAGGAGATCCCGCAGAGAATTATTCCCATTCATGATCTTCTGGAAGAGGAGCAGTTCAATGATTGAGAGTCTGAAAAACAAGAAAGGGATGATCTCTCTGGTTCTCCATGCCCATCTGCCTTTTGTAAGGCATCCCGAGTATGAACAGTTTCTGGAAGAGGCCTGGCTTTTTGAGGCTCTTTCGGAGACCTATCTGCCTCTTTTGAGGATGTTTACAAGACTGGAGGAGGACAAGATCCCCTTCCGGCTGACAATTTCCCTTTCTCCCACCCTGACTCATATGCTGACGGATGAACTTCTGCAGCAGCGCTATGTCAATCATCTGAATATGCTGATTGAGCTGGCGGAAAAGGAGCTGGTTTTTACAGCCGGTAATCCTGAAGAGCACAAGATGGCGGAAATGTATCATGAATTCTATTCCCTGAATCTCAGGGAGTATGAGGACCTTCATGAGAGAAATATCCTGAAGAAGTTCAGATATTTTCAGGAGCAGGGGTATCTGGAACTGATCACAACCTGCGCCACTCACAGTTTCCTGCCCCATTATGAAAACTATCCCGAGATGATCCGCGCCCAGATTCTGACTGGAATAGAGTCGCACGACAGGATCTTCTCCTCTCAGCCTAAGGGTATATGGCTTCCCGAGTGCGGCTACTTTCCCGGTGTGGAAGAATATCTGAAGCCCTTCGGCATTCAGTATTTCCTCTCCTCCGCTCATGGCCTGCTCTACTCTGAAGACAGACCCGTCTACGGACTCTTTGCACCCGTAAGCTGTCCCAACGGGGTTCATGCCTTTGCACGGGACAGAGCTTCCTCTAGAGCCGTCTGGTCGGCCACCGACGGATATCCCGGTGATCCCGTGTACAGGGACTTTTACAGAGACCTCGGGTTCGACCGTCCCCTGGATTATATCGCCCCCTATATCAACTGCGGCGTCAACCGGGTGAACACGGGGCTGAAGTACTACGCCATCACGGATAAAACGGACAACAAAAGAATCTATGATCCCGCAGCGGCGGCTGAAAAGGCAAAAGAGCATGCCGCCGAGTTCCTGGACAACCGGGTCAGACAGTGTGAAACCCTGGGGCAGTATATGGAGAGAACTCCCATAATTCCCTGTCCCTATGATGCCGAACTCTTCGGTCACTGGTGGTTCGAGGGACCTCTGTTTCTGGAGGCGCTGATCAGGAAGACCCACGAACGGTCCGACGAGATCGCCCTGGTGACCCCGACCGACTATCTGAAAGTCTATCCCCAGAACCAGGTGACCAAACCCGCCTTTTCAAGCTGGGGCGACAAAGGGTACGGTCAGGTCTGGCTGGACGGCGCCAACGACTGGATCTACAGGCACACCCATAAACTGATCGAGAGAATGGAGGAGCTTGTCATCCGTTTTCCCAACGAGAAAGGCCTCAAGGAGCGGACTCTCAATCAGGCTGCCAGAGAGGTTCTTCTGGCCCAGGCCTCCGACTGGCCCTTCATCATGAAGGCGGGAACCATGGTCCCCTATGCCAGAAAGAGGATCAAGGAGCATATTCACAACTTCAATTTCATTTACGACTCCCTGTCCAGGAATACAATCAAGACGGAGTGGCTGACAAAACTGGAAAAGAAGGACAATATCTTTCCCTTTCTGGACTACAGGGTCTTTCGTAAGGATTACTGAGACTGATTCGGGGGCCCGTCGAAGGCCCCTTAAAAATGTATAAATGTTTTTTTTCATCCGGCCTCTCAGGCCGTAGTAAACCCCGGAATTTTCATCCGGGGTTTTTTATTGGCCATAAGCTAAACATATGTGTGGTGTTTTTCTGTCTATTTGATAATTAGGGAATTCACTTTCTGAATCTATGTTGACAATCCAAATTTAGGTGCCTATTATGGAATTAAGTGGTAAAAAGTGGGGAAAAGTAGAAAATTGTGGAAATAAAGGGGATTCGAGGACAGTACAATACGACTCTGGATGAAAAAGGCCGTATGATGCTTCCCGCCAAGCTGAGAAGCCTGGTTCCCGTGGATTCCCTGATGCTGACAAAGAGCGTCGACCGCTGTCTGTGGCTGTTCCCCGTAGAGCAGTGGGACAGACTGGTGGAAGGGCTCAGCAGCAGAAAGTCCCTGTTCAACGATCAGTATCAGATGATCTACCGACGTCTGATCGCCCCCGCGGAAGAAGTTGCCATTGATAAGAACGGACGTATCAAGCTGATCCCCGCCCTGATGAAGTCTGTCGGACTCAACAGGGAGTGTGCGCTGATCGGAATGGATGATCATATGGAGATCTGGGACGAGCGGATTTACGAAGAGTATGAAGAAGCCTGTTCCCAGTCAGTCAAGGATGGATGGAACAGTCTTTCCGGTATGGGAGACCTGGGGTTGTAGTATGGAAGAGAAGAAATACGTACATTTTTCAATCATGAAAGACGAAGTCTGTTCTCTTCTTGCCCCTTCCGGGCCGGATCAGCTGCTTGTGGACTGCACAATGGGCGAGGGCGGTCATTCTCTGGAATTTCTTACAAGGTTTCCCGACCTCAGGGTCATCGGTCTGGATGCGGATCCTGAAATTCAGAATAAAGCGAAAGAGAGGCTGGCGCCCTTCGGGGACAGAGTCGGCTTTGTACATACCTATTTCGACAGCTACTTCGGTGATCATGCCGGAAAACCCCGTCCCGACAGAATCCTTATGGATCTGGGAATCAGCATGTTTCACTATGAAAAGAGCGGCCGCGGGTTCACCTTCAGCAAGGACGAGCCGCTGGATATGCGTCTGAATCCTGAAAATCCCCTGTCAGCCTCCCGTATTGTCAATGAATATGATGAAAAGGATCTGGCGGATCTCTTTTTTACCTACGGTGAGGAGCGGTATTCCCGCAGAATCGCCGCCGCCATCGTCCGGTCCCGGACGGAGCAGCCTCTGGAGAGCGCTTTTCAGCTGGCCGAGGTCATTTCACGTTCCGTGCCTTCCGTCTATCGGCACGGCCGCATCCATCCGGCCACCAGGTGTTTTCAGGCTATCCGGATAGCAGTGAACGGTGAGCTGGACCGGCTGACTTCGGCTTTGACCAATGCCGCCCGGGCACTGAATCCCGGCGGACTTCTGGGCGTCATAACCTTTCACTCTCTTGAAGACAGGATTGTGAAGCATTTTTTCAAAGATATGTTCCGTGACTGCATCTGTCCTCCCCAGCAGCCCCGCTGCACCTGCGGCGGCGCCAGGGTTCTGGATATCCTTACCCGTAAACCGGTGGTGCCGGGTGATGCCGAAATCAAAGTGAATCCGGCTTCCAGGAGTTCAAAATTCCGGGTCGCCAGAAGGATCTCTGATTTCTGGAGAGATCCCTATGTTTAAGAAAATACTGAGAACCCTTTTTCTCCTCCTTTTCCCTGTCCTTCTCTGTCTCAATGTATGGCAGAGTTTCCGTTATCAGCAGCTTCAGGATGATCTGGCCTCGCTGCAGGTGCAGCAGCTTGATCTTGTGGAACGGAATAAAAGAGCCCTGGCGGCCGTCGCCGTTTACAGTTCCCCTTCACGGGTGGGAGAACTTGCCGAGGAGAACGGCGATCTTAGAAAAGCGGAACCGGGAGATATCATTCTTCTCCAGAAGGAGGAGCCGTGATTTCACCCTTGAGTTTTCATGAACTTCTGAAACTGTCGGGCGGTTTCTTTCTGGGAGACAGAGAGCTGTGCGATGAACCGGTATCGGTCTGCATCGACTCACGGGAAGCCTCTGCCAGGTCTCTCTTTGTCCCTCTGAAGGGAGAGAGGACCGACGGTCATCACCATATTGAGCCGGCCCTCAAGGCGGGAGCCACGGCTGTGCTGGTTGAAAAGTCCTGGGCTGAAGCTCATTCTGAAACTCTTCAGAGCTGGTCATCCGCCTATCATGTCCTGTTTTTTCCTGTGGATGACACACTTAAAAAAATGCAGGAGCTGGCGGCGCTTCACATGTCCCGATTTTCGGGGACCAGAGTTGTGGGAGTTACGGGAAGCAACGGAAAGACTACGACCAAGGAAATGATTGCCTCCATTCTCTCCGTGATGGGGAGAACCTATAAAAATCCCGGCAATCTGAACTCCGAGATCGGGCTTCCCCTGACGGTGCTCAGGATGGACAGGGAGTATGACTTTGCCGTTCTGGAGATGGGAATCAATCATATAGGGGAGATGGATGTTCTGGCGGAAGTGGCCAGACCCGATGTCGCCCTTGTGACCAATATCGGAAGCGCCCATATAGGGTATCTGGGCAGCAGAAGAAGGATTGCCGAAGAGAAGAGGAAAATATTCTCCTATTTTGATGAAACCAATGCGGCCTTCCTGTTTGAAAATGAAAAATTTTCCGATATCCTTGCAGAAAATTTGAAGGGACAGCTCTTCCGGTTCGGAGTGAGGTCTCTTCCGGAGCTTGTTGAAGTTCGCGATCTGGGCCTGGAGGGGCAGGAGCTGGTGCTTACCGACTGCACTGTGAAACTGCCTCTGCCGGGAGTCCATAATCTGAACAATGCACTGGCTGCCGTTGCTGTCTGCAGGTATCTGGGAGCGGAATGGGATCATATCAAATCGGGTCTGGAGGGGATGACGGCCGAATTCGGCAGAAGTCAGATCCTGAAGGGCAGGGTTGATCTGGTGCTGGACTGCTATAACGCCAATCCCGATTCGGTCCTGGCCGCGGTCAGGATGATCTCTGAGATGCCGGTTAAGGGCCGGAGAATCCTTGTTCTGGGCGATATGCTGGAACTGGGTGAAGAGAGTGAAGAAGCACACAGATCCATCGGAAGGGCTTTAACCGACAGTCCTTTTGATTATGTGTTTTTCTTCGGCGCCGAGATGAAGGCGGCGGCGCAGGAGTGCATCAGCGCGGGAAGGAGTGTCAGTCACACCGACGACTATCACACTCTTGAACGGCAGCTGCTGACGGCGGTCAGACCGGGCGATCTTGTTCTGTTGAAAGGGTCCCGGGGAATGGAGCTGGAGCGCCTGACGGCTCCTCTTATGGAGGAGAGCAGGCAGCAAATATCCTGAATCTTTATCGGGTTCGGGGAATCATGACTTTGAAATAGACCATCTGCTGTGCAGAGGGGATGTTGTTGATGTTCGGGAGGGGACATGTTCGAAGCGATTTTTTATCCGCTTGTCAAGTATTTTTCATTTTTCAATATATTCAAATATATCAGCTTCAGGTCCGCCTATGCCGCCGTGACCGCTCTGCTGATCTCATTTATGTTCGGTCCCCGGGTTATCCGCATTCTGACGAGACTCAAGCTGGGTCAGGAAGTCCGCAACGACGGCCCCGAAACTCATCTGACCAAGGCCGGAACTCCCACCATGGGGGGCGTTCTGATCGTCCTGTCCGTAACCCTGTCCGTCCTCCTGTGGCAGGATCTCACAGAATATTACAGCTGGGTCATTCTGGTTTCACTCCTCGGCTTCGGAATCCTTGGATTTCTGGACGACTATCTTAAAATTTCAAGAAAGAGCTCCGACGGGCTCAGGTCGGGTTTCAAGCTCTGGGGCCAGCTGATCGTCTCATCCGCTGTGATGATCATCCTTTTCCTTTTCAGAAATGATCAGACCACTCTTCTGTATCTGCCCTTTCTCAAGAATCCCGTTCTGGATCTCGGCATCCTCTATATCCCCTTCGGCGTTTTTCTTCTTGTGGGTTTTTCCAATGCCGTGAATCTGACAGACGGCCTTGACGGGCTGGCGACCGGCCTTATGATAATCGCTTTAATTGCTTTTACAGCAATTGCTTACTTGACTGGTCATGCCGTATTTGCCGATTATCTTCAGATTCCTTTTCTCTCGGGAGCCGGGGAATTGACAGTCGCCAGTTTTGCCCTTCTGGGCGCCTGCGTCGGCTTCCTCTGGTTCAACTGCCATCCCTCGGAAATCATGATGGGAGATACGGGCAGTCTCTCCATGGGGGGCTTTCTGGCGACTCTGGCTCTGATCCTTAAAAAAGAAATACTGCTTGTCATCATCGGCGGTGTCTTCGTCATAGAGACCGTATCGGTGATGATTCAGGTCTATTCATTCAAGAAAACGGGTAAACGGGTTTTTAAAATGGCGCCCCTCCATCACCATTTCGAGCTGATGGGCTGGGCGGAAAGCAAGGTTGTGGCACGATTCTGGATTCTGGGCGGCATGTTTGCCATCCTCGGTCTGTCGACCCTGAAAATTCAGTAAAAAGGAGATTCTGTTTGAAATGAGACGGTTCGAAGCAGACCGTATGGTTATCACAATGAGCGACTCAGGCCTTTTAGGCATCATGGTCCTGTTGACAGGCACCGGGGTGAGCGCTCTCTTCTCTGCTTCCTATCATTTCGGCAGGATCGCCGCGGGAAATCCCTTCTATTTCTTCAACCGGCAGATCATCTGGATTCTTCTGGGAACCCTTTTCAGTTTCATTCTGAGCCGCATCCCTCTGGGGATCATCAGGAAACTGACAATTCCCTTTGTCGTCTTCACAATTTTCCTGAACCTTCTGACGTATATTCCCGGTGTCGGGAGTACTGCCGGAGGCGCAACGAGATGGATCGAAATCGGCGGTAATTCATTTCAGCCCAGCGAACTGGTCCGGGTGGCACTGGTCCTCTATGTGTCCCATATCCTGGACAAGAAGAAGGACAGAATGGATGATTTCCTCAACTCCATCCTGCCCGTGCTGATCATGTCGGTGCTGCTGACAATGATCGTCTACTTTCAGAACGACTTTTCATCGGCCATCTACGTCTTTCTGCTGGCCATACTTCTTCTGTTCCTGGCCGGGATCCGCTGGTCCTATATCGCCACCGGTTCCGCAGCCATCGCCCTGTCCGCCATACCCATGATCATGGCCAAACCCTACCGTCTGGAGCGGATTCGGTCCTGGATCAGTCCTCTGTCGGATCCGAGCGGTGCAGGGTACCAGCTTCTGAAGTCGAGAATGGCTCTTCAGAACGGACATTTTCTGGGGCTGGGACTCGGCCAGGGTGAGATAAAGCTCGGCGGACTGCCTGCCGCCCATTCGGATTTTGTCTTTGCCGTTGTGGGAGAAGAAACAGGATTTGCGGGCATCGTCTTTATCCTCGCCCTGTTCTTTCTTTTTGCCCTCAAAGGCTATTCGGTGGCACTGAAAAGCCCGAGCTGTTTTGTCAGGCTGGCCGCTTTCGGTCTCACCTCTTCCGTTTATTTTCAGGTCCTGATCAATGTGGCTGTTGTCTGCGGAGCCCTGCCGGCGACAGGAATTCCCCTTCCCCTCTTTTCGGCGGGGGGGACCTCCACACTGGTGACCCTGGGGATCTTCGGTCTGCTTATCAATTTTTCCCGGTTTAAGAGCACGGGCGGGGAGGTGATGTGCCGTGGCTGAACAGACTGCACCCTCTCTGATCATAACTCTCAGGAAAGCCCTCAGCGTGGCGGCCCTTGTCCTTCTCCTGCTTCTGGCAGGTGTTCTCATAATGGATTATCTGATCCTTCCCCGGATGCAGATCGGCCAGATCCTTCTGGAAAGTTCTCTTGGACTGCCCGATGATGAACTTCTGGCACTGGGGGGGCTCACGGGACAGGAAAATTATATCTCCATCAATGAAGACGAGGTCCGCAGAAAATTTGAAACCTCTGCCCTCATCAGAAAAGCCTATGTGGAGAAACAGTTTCCCGGTACTTTGAAAATCATGCTCTACGGACGGAACCCTCTGGGCATTGCCGTTCAGGATTCGGCCGTCGGCAGAGATCCCTATGTATTTGACGAGTACGGAGTGGTCTATCAGCTTCCGGGTTCCGCGGCCTCACTGGATCTTCCCGTCTTTACCGGGCTGGTGCCGGAGGAACGGGACGGCATCCGGACTGTTCCGGAGAACCTGATGCCTCTGCTTAAGGATCTCAGGGAGCTGCAGGTAAAATCGCCTCTCCTGTTCGGCCAGATTTCAGAGATCAGCCTGAACCGGGATGCGTTGAGCGGTTTCCGTCTCTATGTCAGCTCCTACAGGCTGCCGGTGGTTCTGTCATCGGGGCTGAATGAATCGCTGATGAAAAAGATCCTTCTCGTTCTGGACTCTCTGAAAACGGGGAGCATGATGAAGGACATTGAATATGCCGACTTCAGAACTGAACAGGTTGTTCTTAAAACAAGGGAGGGCAACTGATTTTGCCGGAGAAAGATATTGTCGTAGGACTGGACATCGGAACCAGCAGGGTGACGGCTCTCATTGCGGAATACA
>QKJO01000140.1 GCA_003249275.1 Spirochaetaceae bacterium | reverse complement strand
GGCACAGGAGGAGGGGTATAAAACCTTCGATCTGGGTATGGCCCCCTTTGCCGGTCTGCCCGACAGGGCTCTGGCGCCGGTCTGGAACAAACTCGGTTCCGCCCTGTTCCGGCACGGGGAGGATTTCTACAATTTCCAGGGACTCAGGCAGTACAAGAATAAATTCAACCCCCGGTGGGAGCCCCGGTTCATCGCTCTCCAGGGAGGCTTGACGGTGCCGAGGACCCTCCTGGATCTGACTTCCCTGATCAGCGGGGGGATTCTGGGAGCCGTATCGCGCTAGACCGACGGAGTAATTCCCGGCTTACCGGGATTACACTTTTCTCTTTAAAAGAAAATCGTCCTGCAGTTCATCACCCATTCTGAACTGGTGGCCTCCGAATTTTACGAATCCCATTCTGGAGTAGAATGCCAGGGCGGCGCTGTTCTTCTCCCACACCCCCAGCCATATGTAGGAGCAGTCTTTATTCCTGGCAATTGAAAAAGCCTCTTCCATGAGAACTCTGCCGCACCCCAGTCCCTTGAACCGCTGCCTGACATAGATCCGTTCCAGTTCCAGTGATTCGGGATCTTTTATGTCCGACTGGGCCGATGAAAGGTTCACCTTTATGTAGCCGGCAGGCTCTCCTTCCCGGTAGAGAATATGGAATTCCGAACCGGGATGCATCAGCTCTTCCCCGATTTTTGTTTCATTGAAGGCCTCGGCCAGGTAAAGAGACATGGTTTCTTCCGAATTCACGGCATGAAAGGCGTCGTAGTAGGTCTCTCTCCCCAGGTTTACGATCAGTTCCGTATCCGAGGGCGTCGCTTTTTTCAATATGGTTGCCATTGTCCGCCAGAGTACGTCTTATCGGGTGAGTTTTTCAAGAAGTTCCACAGAATCTTTGATCAGTTTCGGGCAGACGGACTGAAAGACTCCCGAAGCTCTGGCATCGGTGAGCTGCTGCGGATCGCTCAGATCGTAGCCCACCAGTCTTGTGCAGTTGACCGACCCGTGGCCGGCTTTGAACTCATCCATGAATTGCCTTGTCATCTGAAAGGTCTTGTCTCTCGCCTCATTGTCATCGGCCCGGGATTTTCCGTACATCAGACCGATCACCATATAGGCGCCCGTTACCGCGCCGCAGAGATCTCCGGTCTGTGACAAACCGCTGCCGAATCCGCATGATATTTTCAGGGCCTGTTCCCGGGGCACTCCCAGGTCTTCGCTGAAAGTACTCAACACAGCCTGGGAGCAGCTGAATCCCTCTGAGAACACGGCTGCGGCTTCTTCCGATCTGATGCTCATCTGTTTTTTCTCCTTAATGATCAATTCTATTCGGTTATTTCGATCCGGTTGTTTTCCGGGTCAAGAACGACGCTTTCAAAATACCCGTCACCGGTTGTCCTTGGTTCTCCGACGACTCTGTACCCGTCTGACCGGAGCCGTTCGGTCAGAGCCAGGACCTGTTCTCTGCCGCCTGACGATACAGCCAGGTGTATGAATCCCAGGTTCTGCCTGTCGGCATCATTCAAACCGGGCTGTATCCCCGGCATCTGCATCAGTTCCAGTCTCGATCCGTCACCGAATTTCAGAAAGTAGGATTCGAAAGATTTTGCCGTATTTCTGTACTTTTCCCCCGGTTCGGCATTGAAGTAGGTCATATAGAAATTCTTCATTCCCTCCAGATCGGAGGTCCACATTCCGATGTGATCAATCCTCATTGATCCTCCCTTTTTCCGGTGTGTCCGCATAATATCATTTCAGATTCTGCCTGACGGCACCCAGATGATAGGCGCAGTGAGCCAGAATCGCCAGTACGCCGCTGAAAAGATCCTCATTGGACCAGTCATTGATGGATTGAATGTATTTTATCAGACTGTGATACTCTTTACCGAGCTCTTTTTTAAGATCATCCCACTCTTTACCGCTGACATCCGTAATGATCCAGCTTTCATCCCAGTCTATATCATCAGAGATCAGACCGGCTATGTAATCTTTCAGAACCCGGATGTAGAAGATGGTGTGGTAGACATGACCTGCCAGAGTTTCCTTTCCTCCGCATGTCCTTTTTGAGGCTTCCTCGCTGGAGATCTCTTCCAGAGTTTCCAGAAGGGAGGTTTTGCTTTCCAGATACTGACCATCCGATGTTTCAAAGGTCTCCTTGAAAATGGATTTGAATCCTGAGGTAATCATTTCGTCCAGGCTGCTCATATAATCTCCTTTATTGTCAGTCAAAATATAAAAATGCAATTTCCGGTCCGGGCGAAGGGCTGACGGCAGAGCCGTATCAGGAGGGGCCGATCAGCAGAAGCGGGATCTTGATCTGATGTTTGAGTGTCCTTGAAACACTGCCGAACAAAAGGTCTCCGATGAAGGAGTGCCCGTGGGTCGCCATGGCCACAAGATCGTAGTCATTCTGTTCGATTTCCTTGAGGATTTCGGCATCCGGCTCGCCGCTTTTCATGATGATGCGGGTTTCCACTCCCAGATCCTGCAGTTTGCGGCAGTGCTCTCCCAGAGACTGTTCCGCGCAATCCCGCAGGGCCCTGTCCTGATCCAGGGTGTGGGAGTGTATCACATGGAGCAGGTGGACTACTGAATCGTTCTGCCTGGCCAGCAGCGAAATATGATCGATGATGTTGGAGTCTACGGCAGAGCAGTCGATGGTGACGAGTATGTTTTTATAGATCTGCATTTTAATTGCCTCCTGTCAGGGTGGAGTAGAGCAGGTAAACATTCAGAATGATGACGATGACCGAAATGATCGATGCCGCCAGAAATTCCCTTAGATTGCTTCTGAAAACGCCCATGACCTTTCTGTCTCTGCACAAAATCAGGAGCGGTATCAGGGTAAAGGGCAGCTGAATGCTCAGTACCACCTGACTGAAAATCAGTATCCTGTAGGTATTCAGTGAAAAGAGAATGATGAAGAAGGACGGGATGGCCGTGATGAACACGGAAAGCCTGTAGAGCCAGGTCCGTGAATCTTCCGGTTTGCCAAGAAATCCCGTTATGACATTGACCTCCGCCATGGATGAGGTCACCGAGGAACCGACTCCGGCAAACACAAGGGCAACCGCAAAGAGCAGACCTGCCAGCGGCCCGGCCAGAGGTTTGAGGGTCTCCGATGCCTGCTCAATACTGTCGACTATCCTGTGGTTTCCTGCAAAAACATCGGCGGCCACGATGATCATGGCCGAGTTGACGACCCACCCCAGAAGCATGGCGATCAGAGTATCCGCCTTCTCAAACCGGAGGAGGGAGACTTTCTCATCCTCCGAGATGCCCCACTTCCGGCTGTGGATGACATTGGAGTGGAGAAATATATTGTGGGGCATGACGACGGCTCCGAGGATCGCCATGGCGATGTAGATGCTGCCCCGGTCGACTCGGGGGATGACAACAGACGGTGCCAGTTCCATCCAGTCGGGTTTGACAATCACTATCTCCGCCAGATAACAGAGGGCGATGATACCCAGAAATCCCATGATGATCGTCTCCAGGCGGTGATAGCGCTGGCTGATGATCAGAAAGACTTCCAGAAAGACCGTAACCAGGGCACCGAACCAGAGAGGAAATCCGAAGAGGAGGTTGAAGCCGATGGCTCCGCCCAGGAGTTCGGCCACATCGGTCGCGACGCAGGCCAGAAGGATGGTCATTCCCAGAAATGCCGAGACAGGAGGTGTAAATCGTTCCCGGATATTGACCGCCAGCGACTTGCCGGTGGCGATGCCCAGTTTGGCGGCCATGTTCTGTATGACGATAAGCATCAGGGTACTCAGGGTGATGACCCACAAAAGTTTGTAGCCGAATCTGGAACCGCCCTCGATGTTGGTGGCCCAGTTGCCGGGATCGATGAATCCGACGGTCACCAGAAATCCGGGACCGAGAAAACGGAGAACCATTTTGAAATTGAAGCCGGTTTTTTTCATACATGTTCCTCTGCCGGAGCAGATCGCCGAAACTATCCCACTGTATTATGCAAAGAAAAGAAGATTACTGAAATCATTCTCTATCTGCATCGAATCCAGATAGAGAGAGATCATCCCTCTGTGGTGGGTCTGATGGTTGAACACATGGAGTAAAACACCGCTGAAGGATTTCTCCTGCTCCATCCCGTTAAAAGTTCTGTAGGTGAAGGTTTTCTGTAAATCCTTTTCATCGATTTCGTTACACAGCTCCTGATATTTCAGGTCCAGCGCGGCACGTTTATCCAGGTAGTCGTCAAATGAATTGAACGCCGTGGAAGTCCTGTTCAGATCTTCTTTGAAAAAGGGTGAATTCAGGACTTTGAACTCCCTCACATCTCCGAATCTTTTGATCCAGGCATAATCGGCTATGAATATATGGTTGCAAAGAC
>QKJO01000072.1 GCA_003249275.1 Spirochaetaceae bacterium | reverse complement strand
GCGTCTGCAGTCTTCAGGAGACATTCCCGCCCAGTGAGCAATGTCGTCAATAGAGGCGTGAAAGGTTCTTACTCCCTGGTTTTCTTCCTCAGGGGGAACGTCTCCTTCCGACAGCATCAAAAATACATCGGCAACTCTGGCATGCACATCCTCAAGAGTCAAAATCTGAAATCTTCGCTTCTGATCATATATCCGTTTAGCAAAAAGTTTTAAAAGCTTCAGGGCAATCTGGGGATTTCCCTGCATGAGAATTTCAAAATTTTCACGGTTGAATTCAAGCAGTTTTGTCTCTTCCGTGGCTATGATTGTCGCACTTCTGGGAGCCTCTTCGAGCAGTGCCATTTCACCGAAGAACTCTCCCGGCTGGAGGATGTCGATTGTCTTTTCGATAGCTCCGAAAATCTTTACGATTTTCACCTGACCCGACTGAATCAGGTAGAACGAATCTCCCGGTTCATATTCACAGAAGATAACGGCTCCGGCTTTGAACGTTACGGCAAATCTGTTGAAGATAGAAAGATCCAGCGCCATTAAGAGCCTCCAAGCTGTTCAATAATCAAAGACGCATCCCGCTGTTCCGGACTGCCGGCAGAAAGGAGGGATATGGACTTGTTCAGAAAGCTCTTCGCCTTGGCCCGGTCTCCTTCGGTCAGATATGATTTTCCTATATAATAAAGAGCCTCCCCCATCCTGTTGTGGGCCGGATTTCTCTTCAGAATATCTGTAAAATGTTTAATTGCATCGTTGCCCTTTTTCAGTTTAACGAAACAGATGCCTGCTTCAAACTCTGCAAGAATCTGGTGTTCCGGATAGGACTGGGCTACACGGAGAAAGGCTTTCAGTGCATCAGCCATCCTGCCGCTATCGCGAAGCGATTCCGCCTTTTCAAGGGTATACTCAACCCTGGGTGGAGTTTCCGCAACGGGTGCAGCGGCTTCCTGCGAGCCTTTCCGGCTTTCGGCATACTCAATTTTTCGTCTGACTTCATCAACGTATCTGCCTGCCGGATAATAGATCAGGTATCTGTTGAAGGCATCTGCCGCCTGAATATGTTTTTTGTTGCTGTAATAATATTCACCAACCGAGTAAAGACCCTTTTCAGCATCGACCTGCTCATCCACAGACATGAGGCTTCTGACCTGTTTGTGAATACGTCTGAGCTGATTTGAGAACACCTTCAGCATTTTCATTATTATTCTGCTGTTGTTCGAAAGGAGCTGTTCAAAATCGTCCACCGAAAACTGGATCACCGTAGAATCGACCATCACAACGGCTGTTTCATCATGGGGATATTTACCGAAAGCCGCTTTTACACCGAAAAACTCTCCGGTCTGAACGTAGTCATGCATCTCCATTCCGGTCTGAATATCCAGATAGTTCAGCGAAACCTGGCCCTTCTGGAGGATATAGACGCTTTCTCCCTTATCACCCTTAAAGTAAACAATTGAGTTGGCTTTGAATGATATGGCTTTTGGGGGCATTACGGCTCCTGGGACAAACTTAGTAAGATATTAATTCCTGCACACGGGAGTGTCAATCATATTATAGGCAATTACAGGATGTGTAACAATAAAAAATAACGCTTAAAACATTATATATCTTCACTTGCATTAAGGCCTTAATCTTTCTATCCTAATTCCCATGATAGATCTTCACACCCACTCCACGGCTTCCGACGGCACCTCTACTCCGGCAGAGCTCCTTGCGCTGGCAAAGGAAAAAAATATTACCGCTCTGGCCCTAACGGATCATGACACTCTGGACGGACTTGCTGAAGGGGAAAGGGCGGCAAATCGACTCGGAATACAGTTCATTCCCGGTATTGAGCTGGAAATTTTCCACAATCCCGGCGAGTTTCATCTTCTGGGGCTGGGAATCACTGAATGGAGGAACTCTTCTCTTGAAAGTTTCCTAAAGGAAGTGAGAGCCAACAGGCACAACCGGAATTTAAAGATGTTAGACCTGATAAGAGAAGACGGAATTGATATCTCATCAGAAGATCTGCATAAAGCGGCGGGGGGAAGAATCATTGCCAGGCCTCATTTTGCCAAAGTCCTTGTAGAAAAAAAAATCGCCAAAAACATCAAACATGCTTTTGATAAATATCTGGGGGCGGGTCAGAAATTTTATCTGCCCAAGGAAGTAATGAAACTGGAACAGGGGATCGAGCTCATTCACAAGGCGGGTGGATATGCCGTCATTGCTCACCCCCTGTCCTTGTATATCTCCTGGGGGAAGCTTCCCGAAAGGCTGAAAGAGTGGCAGTCGACGGGAGTTGACGGCATAGAAGCCTGGCATTCGGGTGCGACGGCAAATCAGGCGTCCAGATTTGAGAAACTGGCAGAAGCCTGCGGGCTCTTTGTGACCGGAGGCAGTGATTTCCACGGTACGAACAGAAAAGACCGTTCTCTGGGGCTGGGCGGAGGAAACAAGCCGGTTCCTGACAAATATCTGGCTCCCTTTCTATGAAGCCTGTCATAACCCTTTTTCTTTGCTTTATGTCATCCTCTCTTTTTGCTCAATACCCGCTGATTCAGAATCTGTCCTCTTTCAGAGATGAACTATTCAATCAGCAGCAGAAAGAAACGGAATCCTGGTATTTGAACGAAGCCAGAGGCAATCCGCCTCCACCCCTCTCCATCTACAGATATAAGCCCTCGGAGGGTGATTCTCTGATCATGCTGGCGGCGGCATTCAATCTTCCCGTAGATACCCTCGCCACGATCAACGGATATGAGAATATCAGAGATTTCTCCTCTTCTGCAGAACTTCTCGTTCCCTCCGCACCCGGTCTCTACATCGATGCCGATGGAGTATCCACCTGGATGAAATCACTGCTTAAGGCCATGGAAGATCTCCCCTATGTGAAGATATTTTTATATTTAAACAATCAGAGGAAAGAAATCCGATATTATCCGGGCAAGCCGCTTCCGTCGGAGCAGAAGGCAAGATTCGTTCTGCCTCTATTTAAACCTCCCCTCCCCGGCCGGTATATCACATCAGCCTACGGTTACAGGAACCATCCTGTAACCGGGATCTGGGGTCTTCACACCGGCACGGATTACCGCTCGCCGTTGGGCAGCCCTGTTTATTCCTGTGCGGACGGGTCTGTTTTATCGACAGGAGAATTGGAAGATTATGGAAAATTTATTATAATAAAGCATAAGAATGGATTTACCAGTCTGTATGGTCATCTGGATCGAATTCTGGTCGTCAGAAATCAGAACATTACGGAAGGGACTAAAATAGCGGAATCCGGCAATACGGGAGTTTCAACGGGACCTCATCTTCACTTTGAACTGAGGAGGAACGGCAGTCCCGTAGATCCGGAGAATCTTTTACTAGATGATACTAAATGAGAGACACAATGAAAAAAATATTTGTATTGATTGCTCTGGTATTGATGACAGTCTCTTTATCCGCAGAGAATATCAGGGGACCCGTTTCGGGTATCCTGGATCTGAGCGGAAATAAAAAAATTCAAACCCGGATCGAGAACCTCTGCGGCATATCTCTTACAGGAGTTTCTCCCCTTATCCAGGGTCTTAAAATTTCGGTTTATGCCGATGAAGAGATGGAGATCTACAGAAATAGTTTTGCCCTCTATCTATATAAAAACCTGGACAGCGACGTAAGCCCGGAAAAAAAATCCTATGAGGGAACTCAGATCTTTATGCGTTTCCTTCCCTTTGCTGAACCGATGAATATCCTGATTCCTCTGGACAACAGTCATACCATGTCCCCGGACAGGTCCACATTTCTTCTATCCGATACCGATCTGTCAGAGTCTTTCCCTCTGATCCTCACGATTATGCCCATAACCAAAGGAATACCCGATTCCGTGTACGGAAAAGATATCACAGTTGAGATAGCACCCGTCTTTTTCAAAAAAGGATCCCTCGGGTTGAATATCATGAACGACAAAGGCGACAAAATTAAAGAGGGCATAAAAATCAGCATCGACAACAAAGCCTATGACTGGCCCGGCGGCCCTTACATCATAAGCTCGGGAATTCATAATTTGAGCATTAGAACCGTTGACGGAAGCGAAGACTCACTGTCATTCACCCTGGCTCCGGGACAGATGCTCAATATTGATCACGTCCTGCAGTATCAGAGACCCGTTCTTTCAATCGAAACAATGGAAGGACTCTCCGTCTTTCTGGACGGAAGGGCCCTTGATCCCGGAGAACTTAAAAAATCAATTGAGATAGAACCAGGCAGCCACAGCATCAGATTTGAGCTGGGAGATTTTAAAATCAGCCGCGATTTCACAGCCGAGATGCAGCAGCGAATTTCTATTACCATGGTTCCTGAGATTCTTCTGGACTACCGTTGATCCTGACCG
>QKJO01000026.1 GCA_003249275.1 Spirochaetaceae bacterium | reverse complement strand
TTGATGAGCATCCCCCCTATGTTTATGAAAAATATCTGTAATGGTTCTAAAAATCCGATGGATTTGCTCCTATTGAAAGTTGGCCCCCGGCCGGGGGCGGCGTCTTATCTGACGGCGTAATACACCAGGTTCATCAGTTTGATGATCCCGCCTTCCACGGGCAGAGGTACCAGCAGGAAGTAACGGAACAGCGGGCAGAGGATCAGGGGGACGATCAGGGATACAAGAGTCACCTGACGGATGAGTTTTGAGGGAATTCCGTACCCCTTTGCCAGAAATCTTCCGCTGATGTTCAGGTAGATCAGAAAGATCAGGGCCAGGATGTCCATGTTGTACTTCAGAATATCCTTCAGAACACCGGACAGACCCGTGACGATCAGAAGGAGAATCAGTCCCGTACCTGCCAGATAGTGGAGTACGAACTTCTTTCTGAAATCATCATGGTCGGGATAGAAGGCTGTACAGAGAAAGAAAAGAAAGAGAGCGATGCTGAGATAAAAATCGATATGGGGAATCAGGATATAGATGAAAGAGGCCAGAGCCAGAAGAACGGTGAGCATTCTGACGGTTTCATTGGAAATCCTGGTCTTTGCGGCCGACTTGAGGGAGAGGATGAAGCCGGAGGCTCCCCCTGTCCTGATGGAATGGGTGAGAAGAATAACTCCGAGCAGAATGAGATCCCCTCCGATAAACAGGGGGAACAGGGCCGGTGATACATACCAGACCGCCTGAACACCGCCGTAGGAGTCCTTCATGGGCATTTTGAATGTTTCGGTCAGTTCCCATATTCCGAATGCGACAAGGAACAGGGAGGTCACAAAGTCATACTGACGCAGTTTTTTTTCTTCCATTTTTTAAAATTTCCTTTTCATGAGAGTCCTGAGAGGGCTGTTCCGACCTGATCCTGACGGACCGGTCCGGGTACAGCCCTTCCTTCAGAACATATTAACAGCCTGTCCCCGGAAGGGACAGGTTTAATAAAAAGATTACTTTTTGGGGATTCCAAGAGATGCGGGATCTACCTTGGCGGCTCCCAGATCCTTCAGGGTCCAGGCAAAGTTGGATTCAAGACTGTCGAATACGGCATTGGCTTTTTCGCCGTAGGCTCCCGAGAGGATGTAGTAGTTCTTTTTTCCGAAGTCTATGACGGCCTGGGAGTTCATGGCGACAGTAAAGGCATTTCTCAGCTTTGTTTTGATCGGATCGGGTGTGTCTTTGCGGACGGCAAATCCGATCGCCTGGGAGATGGGCAGATACTCAGCCATGGAGGGGTAGGCTTCGAAAGCGGAGGGGATTTTGGTTCCTTCCAGATCGAAGGCCTCGGGAACAAGCATGCCCAGGGGCTTCAGTTTTCCGCCTCTGATGAGCTGGGCCTGCTCCGCGACAGACGTGATGACCAGAGAGATTTCTCCCGTCATGGCCGCATTCTGGGAAGGAGCGGAACCGTCGTAGGGGATGAAGTTGAATTTTACGCCCGCACCTTTTTCAAAGGCCAGAAGGTTCAGGTGATGGATGGATCCTGCACCGCCTGCTCCGGCCCTGATGGTTCCGGGATTGGCTTTGGCCGCTTCCACCAGTTCCTTGATGGAGTTGTAGGGAGCATCGGGAGTCACGGAGACGATGTCGGGAGATCCGCCGATGATGAAGAAATCCCAGACATTCATTCTTTCGGGAAATCCGCCCATAACGGCCGATGTCACGCAGGATTCGGACAGACCGCTGATTGTATAGCCGTCGGCTTCCTTGGCAAAGGCTGCCGCCATACCTACCGAACCGGCCACACCGCCGGGATTGTTCACGACATTGATGTTCACACCCAGTTCTTTTGCCATTTCAGGCATAACGACTCTGTTGCAGGTATCGGTTCCTCCGCCGGCGCCCCAGACCAGAATATTGGTAATATCTCTTTCGGGATATTCGCCACTGCCTTCTGCAAAGACCAGACCTGTCAGTGTGGTCAGACATAGAACCAGTAGAAACAATTTTCTCATACAAATCTCCTTTCCTATTTTTAACAGGTAGATAACAACCTGTTGAAGTACTTTTTTGCCCCTCATCCGAAAAGTTCTTCTCTTTCCGGACAAGATCCTTTATTCCATTCCTCTGAAGAAGAGTTCCTTCTCCAGGAATTTCCAGTTTTTGACGAAATCGGTCTGATTCAGAAGCCGGTTCAGTTCATCCATACCCATGGCGTCCAGCAGATTCCATATCTTCATGGTCCAGCGGGCGTTGGCCTCGAAACACTCCTTGATATCCACACGGGTGGGGGAGGTGTCGGAGGTGAGGTAGTCGCTGTATCCGAAGAGTTTCAGGTAGTAGACAAATTCCACATAGAGCTGGAAGTTGCTGGTTCCGGCCATATAGTCCCAGTCCCAGCGGCCGTCGTTGTCGTTGATATGGATGTAGTAGGGGAAGGGGCTGTTAGCCACGAGGCTCAGGGCCTCCGCCGGGGTCTCTCCTCCGTACTTGGAGTGGCCGAAGTCCAGAGTGACCCCCACATTCCTGTTGCCCACATCATGGAGGAGGCAGAGGGTCTTGGCGCAGTTTTCCAGGAAACAGTTTCCCCGGATCTCGTTGGGTTTGTACTCCAGAAAGAGAGGGATCTCCGGTTTGTAGTCTCCCGCCTCCTCAATACACCCGACCATGTGTTTCCAGGCTGATCTGTAGTCGGACTGGAAGCTGTATTCGTAGCCGTCACCCAGAGGGCAGCACTGCACCTTGTCGGCACCTACGGCGGCGGCAAAGTCCTTGGCTTCCTTGATAAACCGGACCGCCTTGTTCCGGACGGATTTGTCGGGATGGGAGATGCTCCCATGGAGGAAGTCATCATCCTTCTTGATGTTGACGTTCACCGCGGCCATATTCAGGCCGTATTTTTCCAGCAGCGACCTGACCAGTGCAGGATCATTCACCTCATAGGGGTAGACCAGTTCCACACCGTCCACGTTTTCGAGTGACTGCATCATCCGGAATTTTTCCTCCAGGGTCCGCGGGGCATTGTAGGCCCGGAACCTGTCCTGGGACTGGCCGAGGAAACCGGTTATGACGGCAAATTTAGGTTTTCCGCTCATTCAACTTCTCCTGTATCCGGCAGCAGTGCCGGAAACCTGTTGTATTTTTGAATGTACAATATTGTATTCAAAAATCGATATAAAATTCCGCCCCCTGAGGTAGAGTTCCTCAACCTCTTCGGCAGGGCAGATAATTTCCAGATCCAGTGAACCTGCATATCCGGCACCGGCCAGATTTTCAAGCAGTTTTCTCCAATCAGATGCGGGATGAAATGTCCCTGGAAGACAGGAGCTGTTCGTCATCCCGTCGTTGTCGCACAGATGGGTAGCGAATACCCTTCCCAGCGTCTCCGAACCCAGTTCGAAGGGGTTGATGCCGCTGCACAGGAGGTGTCCCGGGTCGAGATTCAGTCCCAGACCGGGGATCTCATCCAGTACCGCAAGGTCCGCCCCCAGGCTTCCGGGTACCGGTTCTATGGCTAGTCTCTGTCCCTTTTTCTCCAGGATCATTTTCATGGAAGACAGTTTTCCGATGAAATCGTTCTTCACTTTGGGGGTCGGAACTGCCTTAAATGCCCCCAGGGGAACGGTGATCAGGTCTGTAAGGTCATTTTCATACAATAATCCGGAAAGATGCTCTAATTCGGAAAGTCCCGCTTCTGAAGCCAGTCCCTCGGGAGTGGTGAAGACTTCCATCAGAAAATGGGCCACAAACTGACTCAGTTCGATGCCGCTGAAAAGGCTGGCTTTCTTCAGGAGTCTTCCGTTTTCTCCTGACCACTCCTCCATTCGGTCCCGGTGGAAGATCTCTATCTGCATGGCGCCGAATCCGATCTGCTTGAGGAGGGGGAGGCTGTCGATCTGATCTTGAAATGAAAACCTGTCGCTGCAGCGGGAAATGTGGTAAGCCGGTGAAACGCCGATCAACTTTTGCCTCCTTTATTTTGTATACAATATTTTATGCACGCTTTAAAAAGACTGTCAATCCTTTTTTGTCCTTTTTTGAATTTCCCATATTGTATACAAAAAATATTGACCTCTCCCGGGATAAAGATCATACTGTAATTACTATGCGGACATACAAAGTTGAAACAGAGGATCTGGCGGAAAAAGTCTATAAGAATATCAAACAGATGATTCTTAAACGACAGCTTGTTCCCGGTCAGAAGCTGACTCAGGAGGAGATGGCCAAACTGCTGGGTGTTTCGAGAACCCCTCTTCTGGCTGCCTTTTCAAAACTGGAGAAGGAGTGGCTGGTGGAAAGCAGGCCGCGCCGGGGTTATTACATCAGGGAACTCTCCCGGGAGGATGAGCTCAATCTCTTTGATATCCGGCTGCGTCTGGAACCTCT
>QKJO01000131.1 GCA_003249275.1 Spirochaetaceae bacterium | reverse complement strand
ACCGGATCGGATGTGGGTAGCTCCTCCCGCCTGGAAGGCGTTGTGGTGCGGGGCGGAAGCGGGGGCAATATCACCTGCGGCGTTTCTGTGCTCAGCGGTGCAAAACCGACAATCCTGTTCAGTGATATTCTGAGCGGTTCAACAAATACCGGCGCAGGGGCCTTTGTCTCCGGCTCTTCCCCTTCATTCTTCAGCTCCGTCATCAAGGCCTATGCCTTCGGTTCCGGATCCGGGGGAATCGGGCTTCTCGTCGGCAGCAGCGGAACGCCCCGTGTGGTGTCCTGTTATATCTCCGGCTATGATGCCTCCGTACCCGATGAAGGAACGGGACTCCAGCTGGAGAGCACCGGTGCGGGAGGCGTGTATTACAACAACTTCATAGAAGGGCAGGGGTCCCTTCAGGGTGCCGCAGTCAAGATGAACGTTTCCGGCGGAAACTTTATCAATAATATCTTTTCAAACAGTTCCGCCATGCCGGGCAATTTCTGCTTCCTGGAGAATGTCGCCGGTGCCAGACCGTCAGTTCTGCAGAACAACAATTTCAGTACATTCAATCTGGGAATACCCCTCTACAGGAGCGGAGGCTCATTGGATATTACCAGTGCCGCCGCCATCAACAGCCTCGGCTATGCCGGCAGTTCCGGGAACAGGGATTTCAGAATCAACAGTTATTCAAGTTATGAGTATGATCTCTCCAGCCAGATGCTGCCCCCGTCCCTGGTTTTTGACGGACAGGTCCCCGACACTGCCTGGAACAGGGATCTCAACAACAACAGCAGGACCGCATCGACCAACGGCAAGTGGAGCATCGGAGCGCTCGAACTGGATTCCACCGCCCTGGGGGGGGAGGTGGTCACCGTGAGTGATACGTCGGGTTCCTACTATGACGGAATCTGGTCCACCCTGGATGTCCGGGAGGCGGTCACCCTCGTGAATACCTGGGAAAGCACCCACATCATCACCTATCCATCGGGCAGCTGGTTCACCTCCCTGAGCGAACCGCTCGTTGTCACCTCGGATCTTTACTTTCTGGGTCCCGATTCCAAAGTGACCTTCGACGGGGCGGTTTTTGCCAGTCTCTTCATCATAGACGACGGCGATGGAAGTCATAATTCGGATGTGTTTTTCAGGAATGTCATCTTCCAGAACGGATACACCACTACCGGGAGCGGGGGAGCTGTCTTCAGCAGGGAAAATCTTTATATGTACGACTGTCAGTTCCTCAAAAACCAGGCTCAGACCGGAGGCGCCGTCTACCAGGCGGGCGGCCATGTCTATCTTGCCAATATCGTCTTTGATCAGAACTCGACCTTCAACGGTTCCGGAGGGGCTCTCTATCTCAGCGGCAGCAGTCTGAGCGGAATCAATTTGGTCTGTGCAGGCAATGCCGCCAACAGTGGTGCCGCGGTTCCGGGAAGCACGTTCTATCTGGAGAACTCTCCTGCGGGAATCTCTCATTCCACTTTTTTGAACAATGTGAACAACAGCGGCGGCAGTGGCACGATCTACAGCTCGGGAAGCTCTCTCTATTTAATCAACAGCATCTTCTATGTGAATACAGGAACTCCCTATCAGGATCTGGAAGTCTCCGGGGCGACCCTGGCAATCAAGGGGTCTATTGTCGAATCCGCCGGATATGTTTCCTCGCCGAACCAGGTCGCTTCGGGAGACCCCCTGGTTAATTCGACATCCAATCCTCCGGGGACCGATGGCGTCTGGCTGACAAGCGATGACAACTTCCAGCTGCAGTCGGGCAGCCCTGCCGTCAACTGGGGACTGGCTGATTCCAATTTCCCCGACTGGCCCGACGCGGATGGCGACGGCAATACAACCGAGTCCTTCCCCTACGATATTTTGAAGAACAGCCGGGTCATCAGCGGATTGCCCGACGCGGGAGCCTACGAATCCAGCTATTGATTCCCATGCCGGGAGAGACCGTAGCTCCTCTTCCGGTTCCTTACCCTTTGTGTTACTATAATCTTCAATTTTCCCCCTCAGGAGCAACTTATGAGCAAGTTATGGGCCAAAAACTACGATCTGAATGAACTGATAGAAGAGTTCACCGTCGGCATCGACTATATCCTGGATCAGAAACTGATCCCCTCCGACTGCGTTGCCAGTCTGGCCCATGCCTCCATGCTCCGGTCCATCAATATTCTCACAGCCGATGAACTGGCCTCTCTCAAAGAAGGATTGAAGGTTATCCTTTCCGAACACGGGGAAGGCAGATTCGAGATCAGACGCTCCGATGAGGACGGCCATACGGCCATTGAAAACCGTCTGGTGGAACTGGCCGGTGAGGCAGGAAAAAAAATACATACCGGCAGAAGCCGGAACGATCAGGTTGTCACCGCCGTCAGGGTATACGCCCGCTCAAAGGTTCTGGGACTGATCAAAGAGTCGGGAGAGCTGATCCGGGCCATCCTGGATCTGGCGGAAAAACATGCTTCCGTCCCCATGCCCGGCCGGACTCATATGCAGATCGCCATGCCCTCTTCCGTAGGTCTCTGGGCCGCCGGATTCGCCGAAGATCTTACCGATTCAGTCCGCCTTCTGACCGCCGCCTGGGAGATCCTGGATCAGAACCCCCTGGGCGCCGCAGCGGGATACGGCGTTCCCCTCCCTCTCAACAGGGAGATGACTACGGAGCTTATGGGATTCTCCAGCGTTCAGAACAACGTTGTGTATGTGAACAACAGCAGGGGTAAAATGGAGCTCATGGTTCTGGACATTCTGGACCAGATCACCCTGACTCTGAGCAAGATGGCACAGGATCTGATCCTCTTCTCCCTTCCCGAATTCGGTTACTTCAGCCTGCCGGCCCAGCTTTGTACAGGATCAAGCATCATGCCTCAGAAGAAGAATCCCGACGGACTGGAACTGATGAGAGCCAAGGCGGGCACGGTCAGCGCCTGCGGTACCCAGATCAGAAATATCCTCCGTTCCCTGCCGTCGGGCTATAACCGCGACTTTCAGGAGACCAAGGAACCCTTTCTCAAGGGCTGCGACATCACCTCCATCTCGTTGAAAATGATGACCCTTACATTCCGTGAACTGGTAGTGAATCCCGAAAATCTGAAGAAGGGATTCTCCCGGGATATCTATGCCACCGATGCGGCTCTGGATCTTGTTGCCTCGGGCATGAGTTTCCGTGATGCCTATAAAGAGGTGGGGCTTCATCTTGAGAAGCTGGAGGATCAGAATCCCGATGATTCCATCAAGTCCAGGACCTATACGGGAACCAGCGGAAATCTCTGTCTCGGCAAAACCTCGGAAAGGCTGTCGGTACTGATGGATCTGGCTGATAAGAGAGCAGGAAAAATAGAGGAAGCTCTGACCTCCCTGATGGGATGTCGGGTAGACCTGCTGGTCCGCTGATTGCCGATCCTCGTTTGAGGATCAGGACTGTCCGGAGAGTTCCTGGATCTGGATCAGGAGTTCTCTGAGTTTTTTCTGATCTTCCTGACTCTGCTTAAGCTCTTTTTCAAGCTGCGTATTCGACTTCTCCAGCTTCCTGATGCTGTCTTCCAGCCCCATGCTGCGGCTGTTCAGAGAGTTGATGGTCTGCTGATTTTCTTCAATCCTGCTGCTGAATCCGTCGATCAGGTTCTGTTTCTCCCTCTCGAAATCGGCTTTCAGGCCGGCTGCGGACAGGGGCCAGCCGCCCTCCTGTTCCGACTGCAGGCTCTCTTCAAGGCTGAGGGGTGTCAGGCTGAGGATGATAACGGGATCGGTCAGGTCTCCGGGTTTGATATCCAGGCGGCTGTCCCTGTACCCCCGTTTCCGGGCCGTAATCTGCAGAGTCTCGGCTCCCGGGTAGAGTCCGTCTAGAGCATTTTTGCCCGCCAGTCTTCCGTTTATATAAAGATCAGCCCCCCGGGGAACCGTCGTGATCTCAAGATAAATCAGTTCTTCTTTCACCCTGTTCAGTTCAAAGGGACCTTCATTCAGGATAATACCCTCTTCTTCAGAGCTGATCGGACGGGTTCCGGAAATGGTTCCCTCTTTCTGCTCCTTGAGATCCAGTGAGTTTCCGGGTGTGACGGAGGCAATCAGTTTCTCATCCTGTGGATCAGTCCGGTCCAGAACCGCCACTTTACCATCCGTGACGGCCACCCGGCTGCCGCCGGCGAAGGCTTCGATGAAGAACTCTGTTCCCTCGACCTTGAATATCCTCTCCTGAGCCACCACTTCCAGGTTGTCCGTGGCTTCCAGCCGATCCACCTTGTAGATCATGGACCCCGTCAGGAGTTCTGTTCTGAAATCGGTGTCCCTGCCGCTGGACAGGAGCCTCTGAATCCTCACAAGAGTATTGCTGCGGAGCTTCATTGTGGCTTTCCCGACAATCTGGATCTGACACCAGGAGTCGTCAACAACCTTGATGACATCTCCTTCCCTGACCGCATCTCCCGGCCGGGGTGCAATCATCTTCTCTTCCCTGATGAGATAAACCTCTCCCGAGATATGAGATATGACCGCATCTCCCGGTTCAATGGGAACAAACCGGAGCGATTCCACCGAAGAGGGCAGGGCGGCATTTTTAAAGAGAACAGAATAGCCGTAAAGCAGACCCAGGGAAATAAGAATCCCTGAGGCAACGAGAAGGACCGATTTAAGAATTGATTTCATTTGATTTTTTCTTCCCCTGGAGATCACCGGTCAGAATTCCTCTGACCAGTGCCGATATCTCTTCCGGAAGTTCTTCAGATATGGTGTCGAAGAGCCGGATGACTCTGTTTCTGCTGTACCGACCGTCTGCACTGAGAAGGGATGTCCCTGCGGAGCTGCTCTTCTGCCAGGTCAGGCAGCGCTGCACCGATTTCTTGTCGTAACAAAGCTGAAAACCGGAGATAATCTCCGCAGCCGGATCATACCAGACAATCAGGTCCGTATTTTCATCCACAAACCAGCGGCGGATATCCTCACCGGGAATCTGCCGCACGTTTTTAATTTCAACAAGCATGGTTGCTCCCCTGCAGTCAGGCAGTCCGGCTCATTTTCAGTTGTACATCCGCAGTGCCTGAGCAATATTCAGACAGTAATCTCCGATTCTTTCGATATTCCGGACAATATCAAGATACAGCAATTCTCCCTTGACATCTGCTCCGCTCTTAAGATTTTTTCTGACTTCCCGTTTCAGGCTCTTTTTGATGGATTCAATTTTGTTTTCCATGTCATAGGCCTCTTTCAGGGTTTCCTTGTCCATGTGTTCGTTGATTCTGGATTTGATGAAATAGAGGAATTTCTGAACCAGAGTCATAAAGGGGACAAGCTCTTTGATCGCATTCGAATGGAGGGGGATGTCCTTCTTGAACCTTCTTTCCGAAAGGAGGATCAGGTCATAACAGCTGTCGGCAATGCTCTCCAGCTCGTTGACGATCCTCATCATGGCGCTGACATTGTTCCGTCCGTGCTCATTCAGACTTTCTCCGGAACAGGCAATCAGAAATTTTGTAATCTCTTCCTGCATCTGGTCGCTGTAGTCCTCCATCTCACGGATCTCTTTTACCTTGGAACCCATTTTCTTGTCGGGATGCTTGAATACTTCCGTATAGATTTCGAACATGTCCTCCACCAGTTTGGTCATATGGGAGACCTCTTTCTGGGCGGTCATGATGTTGATTTCGGGAATATTCTGAATAGTGGAGTCGATGTAAGCCAGTTTGTACTTGCCGAGACCCACCTCCGATTCTCCCGCAGGAACGATTTTTTCAACCAGTCTGGCGATCTGGGGGACGAAGCCGATAAAAAGAACCGTATTGATGATGTTGAACATTGTATGGAACATCGCCAGATTCAGTGTGATGTCGTCTCCGGGGACAATAGCTCTTACAAGTGACATAAAGGGGTTGAAGAAAATGGCAATGACGACGACGCCGGCGCAGTTGAACAGAATATGGACTCTGGCGGCCCGTCTCGCATTGACGTTGGCCCCGATAGAAGCCAGGAAGGCGTCGATGGTCGTTCCTATGTTGGAACCCATGACCATGGCGGCCGCCGCATCCAGGGGCAGGAGACCGTTGAATGCCATTGTCAGAGTGATGGCCATTGATGCACTGGAGGAGTGAACGATGATCGTGATCAGGGCACCGGCCAGAATGAAGATGAGGATGGACAGGGCTCCTCTTCCCGTATAGGGAGAGAGAAAGGTGACCATCTGGGCGTCCAGTTTGGGCATGGAGTCCTTGAGGAAGGAGAGACCCAGGAACAGGATACCGAATCCGATCATAAACTCACCCCAGTCCTGTCTTTTCGAGGATTTCGAAAAATAGAGGGGGAGACCCAGGCCGATGATCGGCAGGGCCATGGCGCTGATCTTGAATTTGAATCCCAGGAGGGAGACGATCCATCCCGTTACGGTGGTTCCGATATTGGCACCCATGATGATGCCGATGGACTGAGTCAGGGTCAGCAGTCCGGCGTTGACAAAGCTGACAACCATTACGGTAGTCGCCGACGAGGACTGTACGATGGCAGTGATCAGGAATCCTGTGATAACGGCAACGAATCTGTTGGCCGTTATATGGTTCAGAACGCTCTGCAGTCCCTCACCGGCAGCCTTCTGGATACCGTCGCTCATCACTTTCATTCCGAAGAGGAAGACTCCCAGAGCTCCGATAATTTCTAAAATGCTCAAGACTATCGTCATGTTTTATGTTTTCTCCTGTTTTATTAATTGTAAAAAACGCAAGTTGTTCTTCTTTTTACACGATTGCGGAAGGGCAGACTTATCCATGATAGTCTACCATCCCCAGTTTAATAGGGTGTCGAGTGTCGTTGCAATACAAAATAAATGAAAATAACCCTTTTCTAACCGGAATATCATAAAAAAATCATCTGCTTCTGATCTGTCTTTTTTTTCTGATCGAGAAGAGCAGGAGGCCTGTCAGAGTCAGGAAGTAGGGGAAGCTCAGAATCAGTCCCGGAGGTATGCCCATGGAACCCTGGGCCCTGTTGGCACCCCATTCGGCCAGGGCGAAAAAGAGACAGGCCAGAGTGATTCCGGGGATCTTCCTGTAGCCGAGATAGATGGCTACAAGGGCAATCCAGCCCTTGCCGGCGGACATGCCGGGGACAAACACGCCCAACCGGAGCGAGAGAGCCGCTCCTGCCGCCGCCGAGAGGATGCCTGAAAGGAGTACGGTGATCTTTCTGATCCTGAGGGGGTTGACTCCCCTGCTGATCAGAAGCTCGGGGTGGTCACCGCAGGACCGGATCATCAGACCCTGTCTGGTTCTGTAGAACAGGATCAGCAGCAGTATAATCGTTCCGGTGGTAATCCAGATGAAGATTCCCACTCCTCCCGGCTGGGCAAGGCGGGGGGCTTCCGCAGGGCGAATGATTCCCTGGTTGCCGAAAAGGCTTTCCGTCAGGGACGCAATGATAGCGGGGACCAGGATATTGATGCCCAGGCCGCTTATAAAGGGGTTTCCCCTGAGTGTAAAAGTGCTCAGATTGAACAGATAGGCAATGAAGGCACCGGCAGCCAGGGCCGCCAGAATTCCGAGGACCGTGCTTCCGGTCATGTAGTACACCAGGAGGGCTGTAAAAGAACCTCCCAGGATCATGCCTTCCAGGGCGATGTTCAGAATCCCCGCCCTCTCCGTTAACAGTCCGCCCAGCGCGGCCAGGATCAGTGGGACCGAGCTGCCCAGAATGCTCATGATCATAACCGCCTCCATTTTCGTCTCAGCAGTTCCGAGGAGATGAGGAGGAAGAGAACGCCCTGGATGATCGCACCCAGCTCGAGGGATAGATCGGAATGGAGAACGGCGACTTTCGCCCCCTGGGTGATCCAGGAAAAGAACAGGGCCGCCGGCAGGAGACCGCTGATCTTTCTGCCCGCGATCAGGGCTACGGCAATTCCGTTCCATCCCAGGCCGGATGTGAGACCCTGTATTCCTGCAAAATAGGTTCCCGTCAGCACCAGAGCACCTGTCAGTCCGTGGAGAGCTCCGCTCACGGTCAGGGGGATCGATTCATAGAGCCCTGTATTCAGTCCTCCGAAGCGGGCAAAATCGCTGTTGCTGCCCGTCATCTGCAGTTCATAACCCGAACGGGTATGGTTCATATAGTAATGAAAGACCGGCAGAAGAAAGAGGGGAATCAGAACGCTCATATTGAAGGGGCTGGGCGGCAGGAGGGAGGCGATTCTGAACTTGTCAGGGAGGGGTGCCGTGGTCATGAGATAACTCTGGGGATCGCTTAAGGGTCCGGAGATCAGATAGTCGATCACCTTGATGACCCCTGCCGACAGCAGAAAGGTGCTGATGAGGTCGTCCACCTTCCAGAGGCTCTTCATCAGCCCCGATATCAGTGCCATCAGGGCACCACCTGCGGTTCCGCAGACCAGGAGGATCAGTATTCCCGGAAAACCCGGCAGTCCGGGCATGAACCGGGCTGCCAGAACGGCGCTGAGAGCTCCCGCATAGAGCTGTCCTTCTCCCCCCAGATTGAAAGATCCGGCGCTGAAGGCCACGATGATGCCCAGACCCGTCAGGCTGAGAAGAACGACCGTATTCAGCATCTCCCCCAGATAGAGGGGATTTGTCAGAACGGCCGGAAGAAAGTAGTACAGTGTCTCCAGCGGTGTGCCGCTGAAAAGCAGGATCACAATCCCTGCCGATAAAAGGCAGAGAGCCAGGACGGGAATGCTGGCGGGGAATTTCAGTCTTTTCAGTGGAAGAGGCATCTTCATACTCTGTCGGCTCCCGTCATTTTCTCCCCCACAAAAGTCCTGTTCCACTCTTTGTCGTTTCTGCCTATCTCGGTCAGCGAGCCCTCTGTCAGGACAAAGGCTCTGTCGCTCAGGGCCAGCATCTCATCCAGGTCCGTAGTCAAAAGGAGGACGGCGGTTCCTTCGGCTCTTGCATCAAGAAGCTGGCGGTGAAGAATCTCCCTGCTTTTAAAGTCCAGGCCCCAGCTTGGTTCGGACACAAGCAGGAGACGGGGAGCAGCTCCCAGTTCCCTGGCGACGATCATCTTCTGGATATTACCACCCGACAGGGTTTTCACTTTCTGCTCCGGTTTGCCGGCGATCCTGTGGCTCCGGATATACTCTCCTGCCCACCGGAGGATTTTCTTGCTGTAGCTGCTGAACCCCCCTGAGAGATCTCTGTTCAGTACGGAAAGATTCTCCGCCAGGGTGGAGTCCCCGGCGGCGCCCCGGCTGAGCCTGTCGGCGGGTATATAGGAGACACCCCAGCGTCTGAGTCTGAAAGGGGTGAGGGGCATTCTGTTTTTTTCATTGATGTAGATCCCGCCTCCAGACGGCTGAATCATGCCGGTCAGTAGATCTTCCAGGTGGGACAGCCCGTTTTCTCTGATGCCGCTGATTCCCAGAATCTGTCCGGAATGGAGGCAAAGGCTGATGTCTTTGAGCCGTTTTGTGCCCAGCTCCTCAACATCGATATTTTCAAGTCTGAGTACAGGCCGGCCCTGGGTCGTCACAGCGGGTGCAGGATGAAAATTCTCCCCCTGATAATCCGCATCACCGATCATAAGTCTGGAGATCTCCGATCCTGAGAATCCTGCCTTCTCTCTGAGGGCAATGAGACTCCCTCTTCGGATGACGGCGATTCTGTCGGCGCTTTTCATGACCTCATGGATCTTGTGGGTGATGAAGATGATTGTCTTTCCCTCCCGTTTCAGACGTTCCATGAGATGGAACAGCTCATCCGTCTGAGAATCAGAGAGGCTGGCAGTGGGTTCATCAAGAATTATGAGTTCCTTTTTTTTCCATAGTGCCCTAATCAGTTCGGCGCGCTGAATCTGGGGCGCCGTCAGTTCCATGGCTTTGAGTCCTAAATCCAGAGGAAGTTCATACGACTCCTGGACCGACCGGATCTCATGCTCCAGCTTCCCCGGATTAAAGAATATGCCTGATTTTTCGAGAATGATGTTTTCGAGGACCGTCAGGTTGGCGGCCAGAATCGGTTTCTGGTGAATCATCCCGACATAATTCTGCCTGTCCCGAGCTGTCGAACCCGTAGGAACGGCAACAAGTCCCGATGTCGGTTCCATGGCCCCGGAGAGCAGGTTCATCAGGGTAGATTTCCCGGCACCGTTTTCGCCCAGAAACGCCAGGATTTCACCGCGGTTGACCTTCAGTGATATGTCGCGGCAGGCTGTGATCCCGTTCTCCGGAAACCGGTGAGTCAGATCCGTGATGATCAGGGCGGTTTGGTCGTCGCGGGTCAAAGCGTCTCCTCTTTGAGTGTCATGTCGTCGGTAGAACCGGATTATCGGAAAAGAAGGGTTCCTTTCCTCATCTTTTCGTTTTCGGCTGTCATGGCGTTCCGGAGCGATTCGGGGACATACTTAAGGTAGAGGGGGTCATCATCGATGAAGTCGATGTATCCTTCCTTCACACCCGCATATACGGAAGAGCCGGGAGCCAGTTTTCCCTCCAGGGCAAGCAGGGTCTGTTCATAGGCTGCACGGTCTTCTCTGATGATGCCGCTTCCGAGGATGACTCCCGGTTCGATGCCGTATCCGCTGGTGTCATACCAGAGAACGTACTTTCCCTTGTCCCGGGCGGCGCTGACGACACCCTGGTTCGCTCCTCCGGCGATTGTAAGTATCACATCGACTCCGTCATCATACATGCTGGAGGCAAGATCGGAAGCCTTGGCTGCGTCATACCAGTTGCCGATGACTCTGAAATCCAGTTCGCCGTCTGCAGCGGAAGCCTGAATCCCCTGTGTGAATCCGGGTTTTATCCTCTGCATCATCTCGGGGTACTCCTGACCGGCAATCAGTCCCACTTTGTGATCCGGATTCGCTCCGCTGAGCTCCTTCGACTGTGTGACGAGGCCCGCAAAGTATCCAAGCAGATAGGACAGTTCCAGGTGGCTGAAGAGGAAAGTGGATACCGTATCGTTCTCTATTTTGCTTCCTTCCAGGATAAGGAAGTCCTGTTCGGGGTAGACTTTTTTGATTTCACGGCAGATTTCGGGCATGGAGGGGTTGGATGTGATGATGAGATCGTATTTTTTTTCCGAAGCCAGGGCCAGAACCTGGGATTTCCAGTCTGCCTGGTTGAATCCGCCCTCTACCGTTTTGACGGGAACGCCTTTTTCATCCGCAGCCTTGCGGACTCCCGCATCCATCATTTCATATGTGGGGCTGCCCGCCAGGACACCGGGCACAAAAACCGCCAGTGACGCGGCTCCCGATTCCTTTTTGGGAGAGCAGGAAGTCATCGTCAGGACCGCCAGTACTGCGAAAACAAGGGTCTTTCCGGGATATTTCAACATTTTACGTCAATCTCCTATCGATTCTCAAAGCCGGCTCCGGCATCAGCCGGAACCTCATCCGGGGAAGGGACATCCGGCCGGACGGGCAGTCTGCCGGCAGACCGGTTTTCCATAAGTATATGAACAAAGCGCCGGGTAGAGCAAATTATGGTGAAAAGAATGGTACTGGTAAACCCCTCGGTGTCCATGATTTCAATGATCACACAATATTGACCCCGGTCAGAGGAGCGTGATATTCTTTTCTCATAAATTTAAACCATTATAAGGATAACAGATGAGTTTTTCCAAACCAACGTCTCTTGGTGTTATCGCCTGTCCGGGTGGCGAGCAGTTCGCTGATGAAATTATCTCCCATCTGAAGACGATTTACAGGACAAGGTTCGAAAAAAAAGTCAACTACATTTCCCGTCTCTATAATATGGATAGAGAGGAAGTGTTCAGGAAGTCCAATTTCGCCAACGATATCATCTCCCACAGGGTTTCGGCCGTCGGGGATGCCGCCAATTACAGGAGTCCTTCTTTCAAGATTCCCTGCAAGGTCACGAAGTTCGCCAACGGCGAAGTCAAATCGGAGATTCTCCGGTCCATCCGGGGTGCGGATATCTACATTGTTCAGGATATGGCCAACAACACCCCTCTCCGGTTCGCCGGTTCGGATGAGAAGAGCATCTGCTCGGTGAACGATCACCTTATGAGTCTGTTCGTTACCATTGATGCCGCCATGCAGTCGGGTGCCAGGAGGGTCAGTCTGGTTCTCCCCACATACCCCTACAGCCGGCAGCACAAAGCCAAAGGCCGGGAGGGACTGACGGCGTCGACGCTGGGACGGATGTTTGAAAACATGGGTGTTGAGCGCATCATCACCCTGGATATCCACTCCAAGGAGATCTCCCACTGCTTTCACAAGCTCTCCCTTGAGAACCTCCATGCGTCCTATCAGATCCTCAGACAGCTGAGCACGAAGATCGATATGATGGAGGAGGATCTGGTGGTTGTTTCTCCCGACACGGGGGCCATAGAGAGGAACAAGTTCTACGCCAACTCTCTCAAGAAGCCACTGGCTCTTCTTTATAAGGAAAGGGACTACTCCAAGCTGACAAGAAATGCGGCCGATTCGAACATCACATCCGCCAGACTGCTGGGAGATGTCGAGGGCAAGACCGTGTTTATGGCCGATGATATGCTCGGAACGGGCGGTACTCTGATCAAGGCCATGAAGATGATCCGGGAGCTTGGTGCCAAAAAAATCATCTGCTCCGTTTCCCTTCCCATGTTTTCCGGTTCCGCCGTGGAGCATTTCGACGAGGCTTACAAGGAAGGGTATTTCGACTACATCGTCGGAACCAATGCGGTGACTCTTCCCGAGGAAATCCTTGAAAAAGAGTGGTTTTTCTCGGCAAGCGTATCCAATCTTTTTGCCAGAGCCATTTCCAGGGTTCATCACAATCGTTCTGTTTCTCCTCTTCTGGACAACAGCAAGATGATTCAGAGGATGCTGAAAAAAAGATAACAACCGAGCGAGGTGATCATTGATACTGTCAGTAGACATCGGGACTTCTTCCATGAAGGGCGGGCTGATTACGAAGGAAGGCTACCTTTTTTCCTATCACCGGGTCGCTTTTCCCCAGCAGGCCCTGAAGGAAGATCTTTCTTTTTCTCCCGAACTCTGGTCGAAAGGTCTGCTGGAGATTATAGAGAATCTGGGTGTGTCCCGGATCTCCGCCATCGCCATCAGCGGCAACGGGCCGACCATGGCCGCCTGCGACCGTCAGGGCAGGGCGATTTTCCCCGCCCTGATGTGGAACAGGAACTACCGTATTTCCGGTTTCGAAACATCCTCCTACTATCTTCCCGCCGTCAACTGGCTCAGGGAGAAGGAACCGTCGGTTTATAAGAAGGCGGATCTGTTTCTCTCCTGTCCGGAAATCCTCTATATGCAGCTCACGGGAAAGCCTGTCATGGTCTCCGCTCAGAAGGGATACGCTCCCTTTATCTGGTCGGATGAGGAACTGGAACGGCTGGGGCTGAAAAAATCAGCCTTCCCCGAAATTGTTCCCATGGGGACGGTGGTCGCCCCCGTCTCGGGATCGGCAGTTCTGAAAACCGGACTGGCGGATGGAATCCCGGTCATCGCCTGCGGTTCGGACTTTATTGCCTCTCTCATCGGTTCCGGCGCCGTCCGGCCCGGCAGAATCTGCGATCGGGCGGGTACCTCGGAAGGCATCAATTACTGCAGTCTGAAGAAGTCGGGGGACAGCCGGGTCCGCGAGCTGCCCCATGCCGTGGAAGGGATGACGAACATCTCCGCCATTCTGTCGTCCACCGGCAGTCTGTTCGAATGGTACAGGCAGCTGACGGGGCAGGAAAAAAACAATTACAAGGAGACCATGGACGGAGTGAATGCCATCCCCGCCGATCAGGACCATCCCTTTTTCTTTCCCAGTATGAGGGGAGAGAATCTCTGGGAGTTTTCCAAGGGGATGTTTGCAGGCCTGGATCCCTGGCAGGGGAAGTTCGAGCTGGGACGTTCCGTGATGGAAGCCATCGGTTTTGCGGTGCGGAGAAGCCTGGAGATCTTTGAAGAACTGGATCTGCCCGTCGAAGAGATCAGGGTTTCGGGTGGACAGGCGAAAAGTCCTGTATGGAACCAGATGAAAGCCGATATTACGGGGAAAACGATTCTCATTCCCGAAGTCGAAGATGCGGAACTTCTGGGCTGCGCCTGCCTGGCAAATGTTGCTCTGGGCCGATTTCCGGACGTTGTGGCGGCCTCGGAGAAGCTTGTAAAAATCAAGCATGAGATCTATCCCAGAGAAGAGTTCTACAGGATTTACGACAGGAAGTACAAACGGTACAGAAGAGCCTGTGAAACGGTCGTCTCATTTTACAGAGATTACCCGGGATAGTGGTAAATGTTTTCACTGTAGGGATATATTTTATTGGAACTATAATGTGCTATTTTTTAAGTAAAAGAGTTGACAAAGGAAAGGCATTCTGGTAATTTACATGAGCATTTCGCATCATGCCTCTGTAGCTCAGTCGGTAGAGTACGACCATGGTAAGGTTGGGGTCACCGGTTCAAATCCGGTCGGAGGCTTTATTTATTTACTTAAGACAGTATAAAGAGTCTGTTGATTCAATAAATGCAGGCGGGAGAATATAATTATGGCAAAAGCTAAGAAGGGAGCAGTTGAACTGATTGCTCTTCAGTGTACAACTTGTAAAAGAAAGAATTACACCACATCCAAGAACAGAAGAAATATTCAGGGAAAGCTTGAGATGAAAAAGTATTGCAAATGGTGTAAAGGGTCTACTGATCATAAAGAGACCAAAATTAAATAAGTAAATTCACAGGCCAATAGCTCCAATGGCTAGAGCGCCGGTCTCCAAAACCGGATGTTGTAGGTTCGAGTCCTACTTGGCCTGTTTTTTTTAATTTTTTTCTGATTAGACTGACCTCCGGCCACTGTGTCGGAGTTTGTTTGTCTTAAGAGGTGTTCGTGAAAAACGGCATCTGCTACTATCGGGGGCGTTTATGAAGATGAAGACTTTTGTTATGGAAAGCTACGGAGAACTCAAGAAAGTTGTATGGCCTGGAAGGGATTCGGTGAACTCTTCTGTTAAGGTTGTTCTCATATCGACTGCGTTGTTTGCAGTCTTTTTTGGTGTGGTTGATTTTGTTCTTTTGAAAGGGCTTTTCTTTATTTTTTAATGCCCCTAGCGGTAAGGAAGTGTAATGGCGAAGGGATGGTACGTACTTCATACCTATTCAGGGTATGAGAATAAAGTAGAGAAGTATATCCGACTCTATATGGAGGACGGGTCTCTTTCCGGAGCAGTGCTTGATGTAAAAGTTCCTGCCGAAGATGTTGTTGAGGTTCGCAATGGCAAAAAGCGGACCGTGTCCAAGAAATTTCTGCCCGGTTATGTCTTGCTTGAGATGGATCTGCCCGACAGGGGCTGGAAAAATGTCTGTACTCAAATCAAAAAGATTCAGAGTGTTGTTGGTTTTGTCGGATATGCATCCGGTTCTAAACCTCAGCCGATCAGTCAGGATGAGGCAAAGTCAATTCTGCAGAAAACCGGTGCTATTAAAGCGGAACGCCGGTATCAGTCAAAGCAGGATTTTGCTGTGGGCGAAGAGGTTCGTGTTGTAGAAGGACCGTTTGAGTCTTTTTCCGGGAATATAGAAGAAGTGAATCAGGAGAAGGGAAAACTGAGAGTTATGGTGGGAATCTTCGGAAGAAGTACGCCTGTAGAAGTTGACTTTTCCCAGGTTGAAAAAGTTTAAATAGCGGTCGTTGACCCGCTTTATATAGATGGGAGTCTCCTTTCCTGTGAAAGGGGATGTTAATACCACAAGGAGTTATATTAATGGCCAAGAAAAAGGTAACAGCTTATATTAAGCTTCAGGTGCCTGCTGGTAAAGCAACCCCGGCACCTCCTGTAGGTCCGGCCCTCGGTCCTCATGGTGTTCCTGCTCCTCAGTTTGTCCAGCAGTTTAATGACAGGACAAAGAGTATGGAGCCCGGACTCACAATCCCGGTAGTAATTACAGTTTTTGCTGACAGAAGTTTTACTTTTGTTACCAAGACTCCTCCTGCCGCCGTTCTTCTGAAGAAAGCCGCCAAGATTACAAGTGGTTCAGCAGAGCCTCATAAAGTAAAGGTTGCTACAGTAACCCGTGCTCAGGTTCAGGAAATCGCTCAGGTCAAGATGGAAGATCTCAACGCAAATGATATCGATGCTGCCATCAATATCATTTCAGGTACCGCCCGTTCAATGGGTATCAAGGTGGAGGGCTAAGGCTGGTGAAAAAAGGTAAGAATTA
>QKJO01000202.1 GCA_003249275.1 Spirochaetaceae bacterium | reverse complement strand
TGAACAATGACATCCAGCTTGTTACACTCATCGGTAAGGCGGGAACCGGAAAAACTCTCCTTTCCCTTGCTGCCGGACTGAGAAATACGATGGAGGAAAAAAACTATACAAGAGTCCTGCTCAGCAGACCGGTTATCCCCATGGGAAAAGATATCGGTTATCTGCCGGGAGCAAAGAGTCAGAAGATGAGTCACTGGATGCAGCCCCTGTTCGACAATCTGGAATATATTATTGAGGTTGCTCATAAACAGAATCTGAAGAGCATCGATCAGGTGCTCAGCAACAAGGTCATCGAGATCGAAGCCCTCACCTATATCAGGGGAAGATCTCTGCCCAGACAGTTCATCATCATCGACGAAGCCCAGAATCTGAGCCCTCACGAAATCAAGACCATTGTAAGCCGTGCGGGGGAGGGGACGAAGGTCGTGATCACCGGAGATCCTCATCAGATTGACAATCCCTACCTGGATGCCGAATCAAACGGATTAAGCTGTCTGGTGGAAGCCTTCAGGGATGTGAAAATAGCCGGACATGTAACTCTCGCGCACTCGGAGAGGAGTCCTCTTGCCGAACTTGCATCGGAGCTGCTGTAGACCATGCCCGAATACTCTAAAAAGGTGGAACTGGAACTCAATCGTCTGAAAAAAACAGCCTTCAAAGCCGCCCAGGACAATCAGCTCGATCTGCTTTATAAAGAATTTGAGAAGTGGAAGAAAAAAAGAATCGGATCTGACAGCCTGGAGCTGGCAATAGACCGCCATAAGGGATTCAGGAGGGAGATTCTGGAAAAACAGTATCAGGATGATGGTGACCCCGGGGTTCCCATCGCTGATGCTCTGGTCAGGGGATACCTGAAAAAAGAAGATTTATCCCAGGAAGCCTATCGATCCATTGCGATTTTGATTGATCTGGTTAATATTTAAGTCAGAGGGTTTTCTCAATCTTAAGGAGATTCTATGGATGAAGTTAAATTCTGTGCCTATTGCGGAAAACTGACAAGTTCGTCGTACAGCTTTTGTCCATGGTGCGGAAAAAGTCTGGAGAACAAAACAGATATCTCCCAGATTCTGGATCATTCCATGGGCAAAATTGAAAAAATACAGCTGAAAGAGAGACTGGTGGAACTGGAAAAGCTGGAATCCTGTCTCGATCATCTTGAAGAGGAGATTGAGGAGTTCCTTTCAAAACCGTCCGGAAGAAGCTAGGAACGGGACAATTCCTCATATTGGACCCTCTTTATTATCCCTCTCCGGACCGATAATAACAAACATATGCGTTTTCTATCTTTGATTATTCTGAATTTTACGATTTTTTCTCTGCCGCTTTTCTCTCAGTCCAGGACTCTTGTGTTTTCGGACCCCGATATCAACAGCAGAAATGAAATCATTCTGAAAGTGCACAATCCCTCTCCCTCGGGAGCGGATTATACGGCCCTTGTCCGGGGAAACGCCTCAGGCGGTAGTTCCGAGGTTCTGACGGTCTACCCGGAAGTGAGCTTTTTTTCCGCCGCAAAAAATGAACTTATAATCTACAATCATTTCGGCTGTTTCAGCTATGCTGACGGAATCTGGACTGAGAACCGGTTTATCCCCTCCTTCAGCGACGGACTGCCCGTGTCCCCTCTGTCTCTGAAACCCCTGGCAATCAGTCCCGACGGCAGGTTTGTACTCTATTTGAAGGATGATGACGACCTCTGCTCACTCAACCTTTACGACAGAGACAGAAGCGTCTCCCTGACCGTTACGGACAGAATTCCCAAAGAGCATGTACAACTGCCGGCAAAATGGTCTCCCGATTCCAGGTATTTTATTTACCGCCGGGGGCGGGAGCTTTACTATTTTTCAATCGATCAGTATCTGTCGGGGCGGATTCCCGCCGAATCCTTCAGGAATACCGGGTTCAAAGACATTCAATCGGTTCAATGGGCTCCGGGAAACTATCTGTATGTATTGAAAAACAGGATTGTCTACCGTATTCACAGTTCTGAATTCTTCACCAGGTCCTTCTATTCCGATCCCTTCCGTAAAGGAGTTGTCTGGGGGAGAATCCCCGTACCCTATGATCCGGTCTTCGACAGGTATTCCATTGACGGCAAGGGGCAGAACATCTTTCTGGAGAAAAACGGAAGGAACGGAATGGTTTTTCCCCTGCAGCGTGTTCCCGAGTCCCCGCGAGGGCTGCAGCAGACACCCGTCATGAACGGATCTAACGATCTTCAGGATTCGGCCTGGCTGAGCGACGGAACCCTTCTTGTCCTGTTGAATCCTCCCGGTGGGCAATACTCTGAACTCTATGCCTACAGTGAAAACAGGGGGGTCGGGTTTCAGAAAATTTCATCAGATCAGGTCTCGGGTTTTTCCGTGTCACCCGGGGGTGACAGCTTTGCGCTGTTCTCTTCTGAATCGGTAGATCTGTATGATACATCGTCCCTCAGCCGGTCCGAAAGCTTTCCGCTCAAGGGTATTCTCGATTTTTACTGGGGTAAAAGTGAATACCTTGCGTTGGGAGAAAAAACTATTACAACAATAGACCGGATCAGCGGAAAGACTGCCGTCGCCGGTCTTTCCCAGATTGAAAAGGCCGGATTTTCTCCCGGAGGCTCGCTGCTTGGATTCAGCGACGGACAGTGGTACGAGTATGAGGAGGCATTAAGCTGGATTCCTGCCGTATTCGATGATATACGGACCGCCCGTCTGGGAACTCCCGAATACCGTATCTATCTGGAACCGCTGAGAGGACAGTGGTATGACTCCTCCCTTAAAATCAGAAATGTGGACGGGTTTGAAACAAGAGATTTCATACCCCTCTATCACAAGATCGCGGTCACCGGCTATTCCATGCCTCTGACGGCCGACGGGAAATCAAATCCCTGGTATTTTGATCACGGCAGCAGAAATGAAAACAAGGAAGTATCCCTTGTCTTCAACGGAATCGATACGGCAGAAGGTGTGGGAGAAATCCTGAAGATTCTGGATAATTATAAAATCATCGGAACATTCTTTTTGAATGGAGATTTTATTCATGCCAATCCGTCGGAAACCGCACAGATCGCCGGAACAGCCAATACTGTAGGCTCCCTGTTCTATACATGGTTTGATATGTCCGATCCCGGATATCAGATCGATAAGACCTTTTTAAAAAAAGGTCTCGCCAGGAATGAGGATGACTATTTTATAGCAACCGGGCATGAAATGGCTCAGCTCTGGCATACTCCCTATTACTATATAAATTCGGAAATTCTGGAGACTTCCGAGTCGTTGGAGTATATTTATGTGGGTACGGATCTGAATATTCAGGACCGGAAGGGGCTCAGAGGATGGATCAGCGGCACAAATGACGATGCCCTTTCTTTGTCAAAGAGCCTGCTTGAAAAAGTACAGCCCGGTTCGGTCATCCCGGTCACCCTGGGCCGGTCTGACGGACAGGAAGAATACCTTTTTCAGTACCTGCCCATGATCATAGAAGACCTGCTGGCCCGGGGATATTCCATAGTTCCCCTGACCGAACTGATCAGAAACAGCCGCTGACAGACTGAAGGACAAAAGCGGTGGGAATCGGAAGAGACTGCCCGGTTTGGGCTTCCCGAGGGTTGATTTTAATGGGGAGTAATTATAGCTTAGGGGTCACGGTACTGATCATCCGTTTTGCCGCAGTTTGGATTTAAGAATATATGTTTTTTGACCGATATATAACAGAAGAATCAGGGGAGGCTTTTCTTACATGAACAGAAATCCGTTAAATGCCTATCGTCAGACAAGAGTGAAAACCGCCAGTCAGGGCCGTTTGATTGTTATGCTGTATGAAGAAGCTGTAAAACAGCTGGATCTCGCCTCTGAAGAAATACGGAAATCTGATAAAAAGCTGGATAAATTTCACAATCACATTGTGAAAACCCAGGACATTATTACAGAGCTTATGGCGTCACTGGATTTTGAAAAGGGCGGAGACATCGCACAGAATCTCTACAGCCTTTATATGTTTTTCAATCAGCAGCTGCTTCAGGCCAATATGAACAAATCAGCCGATTCTCTGACAGAAATCAGAAGGATGATGTCGGAACTCCGTGATGCCTGGGCCTCAATTGAAGGACAGTCTTCAACAGGTTCTACTCCCATGGGCGTAAATATAGCCGGCTGAGGGAATCCCGGCCGTGTTGAATGAAGTCCCCTGGTTCTCCCGTCTCATCGGAGCGCTCAGCTCTGATTACTTAAGTTATAATCAAGTTCTCAAACTACTGATTGAGGTCTCTGCACGTCCGCTCAAAGCAAGGCTGGATGACATCCTGCGGGAAGAGAGACGGCTGTCCCTGAAAATTATCAGACAGGAAGAGATCATCAGAGGCTGGCTGGAAGAAGCACCCGTTCTTTCCGAAAAAGCCGCTCTTCCCC
>QKJO01000097.1 GCA_003249275.1 Spirochaetaceae bacterium | reverse complement strand
TCCCAAGCAGTTTGTTGTTGACCAGGTAATGGCGGAGCTGGACAGGTATCACGAAGAAACCGAAGAGTACAGAAAGACCCTTCTTTAATACTCCTCCTGCTGCTGTTCGTAGAACCACTTCTCAATATCAAGAATCAGGAATGGTTCTACGGCAAGGAAGCCTCTTCTTTCCAGATTTTCCCTCAGTATTCCGCCCCCGGGCGGGAGCTGAATCAGCAGGGATTTGACTTTGTTCCTGAAGCAGGCCTCTGATAAATAATCCAGAAGACCGGAGGCGATGCCGGCCCCCCGGAACTCGGGGAGAATGTAGAGACAGTCGATAAGGGCATAGAGGTCGGTACCGTACTGTTCCATTTTCAGAGAGGCGAATCCGCAGCTGCTCCCGTCCGGACTGAGTGCCCGGACCGCAAAGTCGGGGGTACCGTGCTTCCAGATACCCGATTCGGTCAGAAGAGCCTTCAGTGAGGGAGAGCAGTTTCTGTAGAGTTCCCCGAGGAGGGCACCTCTGGCGGCTGCCAGATCCTCTCCGTCCGCAGGAATTTCCTCCATTGTGAAATCATCCAGAAACAGGTCCTCCGTTTCCTCGGGCTCTTCCCCCATCGACTCCACGCCCCAGTAATCACAGAGTTCCGCATACCAGTTCCGGACCCGTTTTTTCATCTCCCTGTCTTTGTGGGCAAACCAGGCCTTCTCCAGGTCCGGCCGCTCCTTGATCACATTCTTGAACCCCCTGAAGACTCCCCTGCCCGTATTGAGGATATGCCGCAGACGTTCCCGGTAGATTGGATTTTTCAGAATTCCCGTAAAACTGTCCATCAGCTGGTAGCCGTCGCTGGGTTTCCATGAGGGCAGAGGGATAAGATCATCGGTCGGAACGGTACCGGATTCGGGAACAATGAGCATGCGGGTCGTATCCAGAAGGAAGGTCTCATTCTGATTTTCCATGGCGAAGATGATCTGATCCACAAGTTCGGGGGAGAGCTTAAACTGTCTGGACATACTTTCTGCTCCAGCGGTCGATTTCCTCTTCCAGATTCTCCCGGGGAATAAACCATTTGGTCCCTGTTTTTCTGTCCTTCAGCTCCAGTTCATTGTTTTCCAGAAATCTCCTCCCTACGACGATCCTCAAAGGAATCCCGATCAGTTCGGCATCCCTGAATTTGACGCCGATGGATTCAACTCTGTCATCCACGAGCACCAGTTCATTTCCCAGTTCTTTTGCAATATCATCCACGGCTCCGGATATGCGGGGCGACTTGCCGATCCCCATAACGAAGTATCTGTAGGGAGCCAGTTCAAGGGGCCAGATCAGCCCGCGGTCATCCCTGTTGGCTTCGGCAATGCAGGTGATCAGCCGTCCCAGCCCCAGTCCGTAGGAACCCATGAAGGGGAATTCCTTTCTGCCCTTGTCATTTTCATAGGAAAAGTGCATCCGACGGGTATAGTAATCATCCAGTTTGAAGATGTTGCCCAGTTCAAACGCATTCTGAGCCTCCAGCTCCTTGCCGCAGTTGATGCAGTGGTCCCCTCTGTTCAAAAGAGCGATATCGGCGCTGGGGGGAAGATCAAAATCACGCCCGAAGTTGGCATTGACAAAGTAATGGTCGCCCCTGTTGTCTCCCACGACGAGGTTGGGCGTATGTATGACCGCATCGTCCACAATCACCCGGACCCCTTCGGGCGGATTCGCCGGAGAAATATAACCGGGGATGAGATTGAAAGTCTTCAGAGTCTCATCGCTGGCAGGAGCGCTCACGGAAAATCCCAGGATGGCTGCCAGTTTATCAAGAGATACATCATAGTCCCCCCTGACAACAGCCATTACCGGCCCCTGCTCGCTTTCATAAACCCGGGGTTTGGTCATTTTGGACAGTGGAAGATCCAGTTCCTTCGAAAGACACTCCAGATCGGCGCATTCCTCTACGACGACCGTCGACAGTCCCTTCAGAACCTCGGGTTTGCTCGGTTTGACGCCGATGGCGACGGTCCTGTTGGCACTGTAACCGCAGGAGGGACAGACCATGACAACATCTCTCCCCTGATCGTGGGGATAGAGAAACTCATAAGCCTTTGAGCCGCCCATGATACCGACGCCGGATTCCGCCGGAATTGCAGGGACACCGCATTTCTCAAATATTCTGGCATAAGAGTTGAACACTTTGGGGAAGAAATTGTTCAGATCCGCATAGGACCGGTGAAAGGAGTAGGCGTCCTTCATGACGAACTCCTTGGCCCTGATCAGCCCCAGTCTGGTTTTCGGTTCATCCCGGAACTTGGTCTGGAACTGGTAGATGAACAGCGGGAGGTCTCTGTAGGAGAGCACGGTGGACCTGGCAAGCTCGACAGCCGCTTCCTCATGGGTGGGAGAGAGAACCAGGGGTCTTCCGTGGGTATCCCTGAAGGTCACCAGAGGATTATCCTTCATTCTGCTCCGTCCCGACTTGTTCCATATGGTGATTGGATTTACAAGAGGAGCCAGAAATTCCTCACCCCCCAGATCTTCCATCTCCCGGGCGATGAGCTTTTTGAGATTCTCCATTACTTTTTTTCCCATGGGGAGATAGGTGATCAGGCCCTGTCCCAGAACATGGATAAAACCGGCGCGAAGAAGCATGGAGTAGCCGTCGAGTGTATTCTGACTCGAGTGGTGTCTTGTGGTTTTTCCGATGAGCCTGGAGTATTTCATGACCCCATTCTAGTGTGCAACTTTCCCATCGGTCAAGGAAAGTATTTTTGCAATTAGGATTGACTATTTACCTTAGTTTTGATTATTTTTCATCATATGAAATTAACAGCAGCTTATTTGACTTTTAACCCTGCAGTTACCATATTTTAATACTAGAAAAGGTGTTTTCAGTAAGTTGAAAAAATCCAACCCGTTTTCTAGATCAAGGCCTTGCAGCCTTGTCGCAGCGTCCGTCGGAGCTGCCGGTCAGCTTTGACCGATTTGGAGGAATAATGGACACAATTGAATATGTAGAAGCACGAGAGATTCTGGACTCGAGAGGAAATCCCACCCTGGAAGTGGATGTGATGCTGGCAGACGGCTCCTTCGGCAGGGCGGCCGTACCCTCCGGTGCCTCCACCGGTGTTCATGAAGCCGTTGAATTGAGAGACGGCGACAAGAAACGCTACCTTGGCAAGGGGGTTCTCAAGGCTGTTGAAAATGTGAACACAGTCATAGCCGATGCCGTCATTGGTCTGAGCGCCCTCAATCAGGTGGACGTGGACAGAACCATGATCGAACTGGACGGAACCGAAAACAAATCCAAACTGGGCGCCAATGCCATTCTCGGCGTATCCATGGCAACAGCCCGGGCTGCGGCTCAGCATCTGGAGATCGATCTGTTCAAATATCTGGGAACCTTTCATGCCAATGTCCTGCCCGTCCCCATGGCCAATATCATCAACGGCGGCAGCCATGCCGACAACTCGGTGGACTTTCAGGAATTCATGGTCATGCCCGTGGGCGCCGATTCCATCCGTGAAGCGGTCCGCTGGATCGCCGAAATCTTCCACAACCTGAAAAGCCTTCTGAAAAAGGCGAACTACTCCACTGCGGTTGGAGACGAGGGAGGATTCGCCCCCAACTTCAAATCCAACGAGGAAGCCCTCCAGTTCATCATGGACGCCATCAAGGCCAGCGGCCTGGAACCGGGTAAGGATGTGATGATCGCTCTGGACCCCGCTTCTTCCGAGTTCTCCGAAAAAGGCAAGGACGGCAAATATACCTACACCCTCAGATGGTCCACCGGAGAAACCCTCACCGCCGATCAGATGGTGGATTTCTGGGCCGACTGGTGCGAGCGCTACCCCATCATCTCCATCGAGGACGGTATGAACGAGGACGACTGGGAGGGCTGGAAGAAGCTCACCGACAGACTGGGCAAAAAGGTTCAGCTGGTGGGAGACGACCTCTTCGTCACCAACACAAAGCGTCTGAAGACGGGAATCGAGCAGGGCATAGGAAACTCCATCCTGATCAAGGTCAACCAGATCGGAACCCTGACCGAAACTTACGAAGCTGTGGAGATGGCCAAGAGGGCCGGTTATACGGCCATCATCTCCCACCGTTCCGGCGAGACTTCCGATACCACCATCGCCGACCTCGTCGTCGCCCTGGAAACCGGACAGATCAAGACAGGTTCCATGAGCCGCTCCGACAGAGTCGCCAAGTACAACCAGCTGATGCGGATCGAGGATGATCTGGAAGGCAGAAGTACTTATGCGGGCTGGGATGCGTTCTACAGCATCAAAAGATAATTTTCCGATTCGAAATCCAGGAAGCCCCGGAACCGGGGCTTCTTTATTTGATCTTCAGATAGATTCTGCCTTCCTCGACTTTAACAGGGAATGTCATCAAGTCCTTTTGAGCCGGTCGTGTAAGAGCTTTGCCCGAGAGGAT
>QKJO01000146.1 GCA_003249275.1 Spirochaetaceae bacterium | reverse complement strand
TTCTGATTCAGCCCTGCTGCTTGGGACGTCCTGCTTCATTACGATATATGAAATTGAGAAGGGGCATGACCCGTCCGAGGCTCTTCAAAAAGGATTTGACATAATCAGAAATATGGAACAGAGGCTGAGCGTCAATATCGAAGGAAGTGAAATTGCCGATCTCAATGAATATAAAAGCAGCGAAATCAGCGATGATACACTTGTGGTACTCAAGGAAGCCCTTGATATCGCAGACATATCTCAGGGCCGCTTTGATCCCTCCATCGGTGCACTCGTATCCCTGTGGGGAATCGGGACTGACAATCCGGAAGTTCCCTCAGAGGAAGAAATCCGCTCTGCTCTGGCTACTGTGGACTACAGAAAGGTAGACATCGAGGGGAATCGGGTAACTCTCGGGAATCCGAGAACGATGATCGATCTAGGAGGGATTGCCAAAGGGCATGCTTCCGATCTCGTCAAAAATGTATTGAAGGAACAGGGGGTGACCTCGGCAATCATCAACCTGGGAGGGAATGTTGAACTCATCGGAAATAAACCGGACAATTCTCTCTGGAAAATCGGAATACAGGACCCTGTAGATCAGAGAGGTCAGTATGTGGGAATTCTGGAAACATCCGATACCGCAGTAGTTACTTCAGGAATTTATGAACGCTACTTTGTCAGAGAGGGAGTCCATTACCATCATATTCTGGATACGGCTACGGGCTTTCCCGTGGATAACGGGCTGCAAAGCCTGACCGTAGTGACACAGACCGGATTATGGGCCGACGGACTCTCTACGGCGCTTTTTTCAATGGGGACTGAAAAAGCACTTGCCTATGCCGAATCAAGAGAGGATATCGATATCATCGTCATAGACAACCTCAACCGGGTTTTTATAAGTTCGGGAATCAAAGACTCCTTCAAAATCACCAATCCGGATCATTTTACTCTTGTTCCCTGATTCTCTTATTTTTCCGCAAGAAGAATGAGATTCTCCGCCCTGTGGTCATAGGGCGCAAGATCGAAGTTTCCGTAAATTTCTATGGTTTCAAATCCGGCCTGCCACAGCATCATGGCCATTTCCGAAGCGCTGAATATTCTGTGGGAAAAACTGTACTCCGTCATTTTGTCGTCTTTGTAAAACAGCCATCTGTTGCAGAGTTCGGTCCAGTTCAGATCTACTGAATATTCAAGAAGGATTTTTATCCCCTCCCGTTCGAACCAGGTCCGCTCTTCAAAATCACGGGCAAGGATCTCCTTGCCCGCCATCTCCATAAACAGTTTTCCCCCCGGTTTCAGGGATCTGTGAAGTTTTTTGAGCAACAGAAGATCTTCATCGGGATCTTCAAAGTATCCGAAAGATGTAAACATGTTGATGACTGCATCAAATTCTCCGTCATATTCGATTTCCCGGATATCACGGCAGATAAAATCAGCCGGCAAGTCTCTTCGTTTTGCCTCCGACTCCGCCAGATCGAGATACCCTCTTGAAAGATCCACTCCCGTCACCCGGCATCCCCGTTCAGCAAGTTCAAGACTGTGCCGTCCCATACCGCAGCAGCAGTCAAAAACATGCTGTCCTCCGGTGAGACCGCAAATTTTCATGATCTGCTCCGCTTCATAGACCGATTTTTTCATCCTCTGTTCATCAAACATAATGGGGCCGTAAGTTTTCCAGAACCACTCATCAGAAAACCATTCGTTATTTTTTTTATTCATTAAATACTCCAAAGGTGAATAATTTTTTTAACATTTGAGATATTATATTGTTATTATTTAAGTCTAGCATGGCAGGTTTATGACTTGAAAGTAAAGGCATTAGTCAGGAGATCAGATTGAAAAGTCTTATACAGAAAACGGGATTTCTCATAATTTTTACATTGGCTTCGGTTCTGAGTGCTGTTGCTGATTCGACGGGAGAACTGGTTTATCCACTCTATTCACCCCTCTTTCTGGGAGGCGGTGCTTCAACTGTGAGGATGGATACTCCCCAGGCCGCCAGCCTGAATGCGGCCGCCTCCGGGAATTTCCAGAGCATGATTCTGGACGCCAACTATATAAATCTCTCCGGATGGGAAGAGAGCGGTATGGGGCATGCCCTGAATGCCGCTCTGGCCTATCCGACGAAATACGGCGTATTCACCGGAGGTCTCCATTTCCTAACGACAGAAGGGCTGAATGCCGAATCCATGGACTTCGGCACCTTCGGATCCCTGAATGTGACTTTTTCAAAAGAACTCTATAAAGACCTTTATGCCGGTTTCGGCATTTCAGGTGCCCTGGGGACGAATATGGACTGGGGTGCCGCCATGAACTTCGGTGTCATCCATCAACCTGGAACCATCGGATGGATGAAGAATTTCAGATGGGCTGCCGTACTCAACCAGGCCGGCAAGGCATACGGATCTGAAAAAAGCGGAACCTACTTTGATGCCGCCCCCAACAACTTCACACTTCAGGTGGGAGCCGGATTCGATATTATTGACAAAAAAGATTTCAACTGGGCGTTGAAGGGTGATATTGGTTTTCCCACAGCTTCGGATATAAAGGTAATCCTGGGACAGGAAATCACGATTCAGAAAAACCTGAGGATCGCAACCTCTTCTTCGGTCATACTTTCAGACAGCCTGAACGGGAATTTTCAGACTGTCATTCCCTCTGTCGGCGTCTACTACAATCTGAGTCTGAAACCGAAGGGAAGCGACAAACCCGAAAGACAGACCAGCCAGATTGAATTCCAGGCTGCCGGAGCCCCCATGTACAACGGCGTTGCCGCCATCGGAGCGGGTGTGACCATCCCCTTCGGCGTCAGAGACACCAATCCTCCGGTCATTACCCATAATTACAAGGATCCCATCTTTATTTCTCCCAACTTGAATGGTGTTCAGGATGAGCTGGACTTTCCCTACACGGTTGAAGATGAGCGCTATATCAAGGGATATACCTTCTCCGTGTACAACGAGAAGGGAGAGCTTGTAAAAGAGTTTAAAAACAAGGATGAAAGACCCGAGAATGAGAGCTTCAAAAATATATTCGACAGAATGTTCGCTCCCGCTTCGGGAACAGCCCTTCCGGAAACATTCAGATGGGATGGAGTAGAGGATTCGGGCGAAATAGCCCCCGACGGCACATACACCTACAAAATGTCATTCTGGGATGACAATGACAACAGGTCTGAAACCAGTCCGATGACCGTCGTCATAGATACGCAGGCACCGGAAGTCCAGATTGAAAAAATGGGCGGACCGGAACTTATTTTTTCACCCGACGGTGACGGAAACAAGGATATCCTCAAGATAAAACAATCCGGATCATCCGAAAAAGACTGGCGCGGAATCATCACAAACCAGAGCGGCGATACCGTCAGAACCATAGACTGGACCGACAGCGCTCCCCGGTCTTTTGACTGGGACGGTACGGATGACGCGGGAAGCATTGTTCCCGACGGCGTATACACTTTTACAGTGGAAAGTACAGATCCCTCCGGCAATTTCGGTTCCGACAGACTTGAAAACATCCTGATCAATACGGAACGCCCTCCGGTGAGCCTGACGATAAACAATGCCTGGCTGAGTCCGGGAAACCCGGAAGGAATCAATGCGATCAACTTCGGCCCCATGATCCCTGTCACCTCCGGAATTACCGAATGGGAACTTCAGGTCCAGGACCTTCAGGGTAATACCTTCTGGACTTACAACAGCAGAAGGGCGGGTATCCTCGAAATTCCCAAAGCCATCAGATATGCGGGAGAAGCCGGATCCAACGGAACTCTGGCGGAAGGCAAATACAGAGGTTATCTGACGATTCAGTACCAGAACGGTTATAACCCCGATGCCTATTCTCCCGGCTTCACCGTCGACAGAACGGCACCGGTCGGAAAGGTCAGCGGCGATCAGATTCTCTCTCCCGACGGCGACGGATTCAAGGACACTCTGACCCTTTCACTGGATACATCGGAGGAGGATTACTGGGAAGGATTCATCAGAAACAAGGACAATCAGACCGTAAAGTCCTTTTTCTGGCGGGGAAAGGCTGATCCTCAGATCACATGGGACGGCAGAGACAAGGACGGACGTCCCGTACCCGACGGTCAGTACGGTTTTCATCTGGAAGCCTTTGACAAGGCGGGAAACAGAGGGATTTCGGCAACTCACAGCTTCACCCTGGACACAAGGGAGATGTCGGTTCAGCTGACGGCGGGTGCCGATTCTTTCAGCCCCGACGGCAATGGTGTCATGGATGATCTGAAATTTTTTACGGTTGTCGACAATCCGGATACGGTTGAAAGCTGGTCTCTGAGAGTTCTGGCCGAAACGGGCAGTACAGCGGTAAAAACCTGGGAGGGTGCGGGAAGGATTCAGCCGACCTACACCTGGAAAGGCGAATCAGACCGGGGCGGCATCGCTCCTGACGGCCTCTATCATGCCGAGCT
>QKJO01000217.1 GCA_003249275.1 Spirochaetaceae bacterium | reverse complement strand
GAGCAGGTTCGGCACTTTCGTCTTCCAGCAGGGATTTTATCTGAATTTCTACAGGATGAAACTCCCATGATGGACCGGTACTGTCATGCATTCGACCCGGAACGGTGAAAAGAGAGGTTCCTGTCTTTACGGGCTGCAGAAGCAGCTCAAGTCTTCCTTCTGAATATCCTGATGAGTAGATTCTGAAGTCACCCCAGAGTTCTGATTTTTCAGGGGGAGGCAGGAAGGTTCCGTCTTCAAAGGTCAGTTGTAAACTCATGGGAATGAGATCGGTATATGCATAATCGCCTCCGGGAAACTCCAGGGTCCAGGCGGCACCATTGTTCCGTCCCGATATAACGCGGCCCTGATCGTCCCCGCCCGCCCTGTTTTCCGCGCATGCAGAAAACAGAATTACGGTAACAACCAGGGTCAGTCGTCTTGCAGTTGTTCCGGAATACTTCATCATCAGGGTCGCTCTTTCCTGTTAAGAAAAAATCTGGTCAGGGGAAGAACCCAGTCCTCACCGGCATGCAGGGTGAGGAGGTCGGCTCCTTTGCTTCTGATAAGGGTCTTCAGACGGGACTGTCTTTCTCTGTAGAGTTTCTCCCATTCTTCACGTCCCTTTCTGCTTCTGCCGTCAAAAACCAGGGAATCTCCGTTTTCGGGATCCCTGAACCGGTAGAGCCCCCTGAGGGGGGCTTCCTCCTCTCTCGGATCCAGAAGCTGTATGCAGACAAGATCATGTTTTTCTGCCGCGGCGGACAGCTGCCGGTCATAAGAGTTGTCATGAAAATCGGAAATCAGAAACAGGACACTCCTCTTCTTCAGAATCGGATACACGTAATCCAGAGCAGCCGACAGGGAGGTTCCCTGTTTTTGAGGCTTGAAGGTGAGCACTTCCCGGATCAGATGCATCACATGCCGGTTCCCCCTGCCCGGGGGGATGAACTTTTCGACGGATTCGGTGAAGACGGCAAGTCCGACCTTGTCGTGACTGGACATGGCCGTATAGGCCAGCATGCTGCACAGTTCTGCAGCCAGCTGATTCTTGCTTTTACCGGTGGATGAAAAAAGACCGGAAGAGGAGAGATCCAGCAGGATCATCATTGTCAGTTCCCGCTCTTCCCTGAAGACTTTCACATAGGGTTCTCCGCTTCTGGCCGTCACATTCCAGTCGATGAATTTGATCTCATCTCCTGCCTGATAAGGCCTGACCTCTTCGAACTCCATACCCCGTCCCTTGAAGGCTGAGCTGTAGTCTCCGGCAAAGGCAGCGGTAATTTTTCTTCTGGTCAGAACTCTGATCCGCTCCAGCCGGGCGGCCAGTTCTCGATCAATCATACGACAGGTACGGTCTCCAGAATCCGGCGTATGATCCAGTCCGAATTCCTGCCTTCGGCTTCCGCTTCATAACTGATGATGATTCTGTGCCTTAGAATGTCGGGAGCGATCTCTTTCACGTCCTCCGGAGTCACATAGGTTCTCCCCTTCAGAAGGGCAAGAGCCCGGGACGCCTGGCAGAGGAATATGGAAGCTCTTGGTGAAGCGCCGAACTGGATGTAACTGGAAATATCCAGGTTCCATTTATCGGGATGCCGGGTGGCCTGGATTATATCGATTATATACTCTTCCAGCCCCGGGTCCATATGCAGCTCTTCCGCCATATGCCTGAGTGCTCTGATATCTTCGATGGAACAGACCGGATTCACCGTCAGATCGGAAGACATGCTTCTCCGGCTCCGCATGATCGCCAGTTCTTCACTGCGCTCGGGATAGGTCACCAGAACTTTCAGCATAAACCGGTCTACCTGGGCTTCCGGGAGCGGATAGGTTCCTTCCTGTTCCACCGGATTCTGTGTAGCCAGGACCATAAAAGGATCATCAAGAGAGAATGTCTCGTCACCGATGGTCACCTGCCGCTCCTGCATGGCTTCCAATAGGGCGCTCTGAACCTTGGCGGGAGCTCTGTTCACCTCATCCGCCAGCAGAATATTTGTAAAAACCGGACCTTTGCGGGAATAGAATTCATTTTTCCCTGGATTGTAGATCATGGTTCCCGTCAGATCGGCCGGCAGGAGGTCGGGTGTGAACTGAATCCGGGCGGATTCTGCCGAAATGATTCTGGCAAGAGTATTCACAATAAGGGTTTTCGCCAGCCCCGGAACTCCTTCGAGAAGGATGTGCTGGTTGCAGATGAGTCCGATGAGCATTCTGTCCAGAACCTGCTTCTGTCCGACAATGACCTTGCCCATTTCGTCCTGAATGGATTTCAGAATCTGAGTACACGACTCAGGGAGATTTTCAATTTGATTGATCATATGGGAATTCTACTCCGCTATTGGATTAACTTAACTATCAAACAAACCAGTCAACAATAAGGTTTCCATTTTTTTCAAATTCTTTTTCATAGGGAACCAGATGACCGGATTCGGGAAGAACTTCCGTACGGACAGGTCCCCCTGCTTTTGATTCGATGATGGAGGAAGACTTTATCCCGACGGTTCTGTCCAGTCCTCCCATAATCGTCAGAATATCCGCACTGATCAGGGGCAATCTTCTGATAGCCTGCCGCCTCAGCCGAGACAGGTCGGCCAGTCTGCGGAAATAGGACCAGGTCCAGTACTCCTGACCCAGGTAGAGATCATCGTCCTTGTCTCTGACATCACGGAACTGTATGGAGGTATCAGGTTTCCACAGCGGTCTGTTGAGGGATTTGTCCAGAAAAAGGGAGACCGCCTCCGTCAGAATCAGAGGCGGGGGAAGAGCGACCGCAGGCGCCATGAGGGCAAGCTTTCGCACGGGAAAAACGGAAGCGGTCAGCAGGGCCAGAAGCCCGCCCATGGAATGGCCCATGACATAGACTTCATCATATCCGGCCGAGAGCTCCAGATAACAGTCCAGAGCCTTTCTCAGCCACTGCCGGCCCGTGGAGCCGTTGAAATCGCTTCCGCTGCTGCCGTGACCGGGCAGTCTGGGAACCGAAACGGTGAAACCGGCTTTGTTGAGTCTTTCAGCAGGATAGTAAAGCTCTCCCGGATATCCCATAAAACCGTGCAGGCCGAGAACAGCTCTTTTGCCGCCGGAAAAAAACAACGGATAGGCGCACCTTCTGACCTTTGTTTCAGTCAGGGAATGTTCGGTAGGTTTCATCCGGCAGCGCCCTCCCTCTATTTCAGATCGGAAGTAAAGTAATACTTCAGACCGGGATACTCCTCAACGGTTCTGTCCAGCATCCACCGGCTGGGAGCCAGGTAGATCATCTGACCCCTGACATCTTCGGCAATCTTATTCTGATTGTCGGCGATGAACTTATCAAGGACCGATTTCTTTTCCGCATTGATCCAGCAGGCTGTCTGAAAATCTACGGGTTCGAAGATACAGGTGGCCTTGTATTCGTTCACAAGACGATGCTGGATGACATCCAGCTGAAGGGCGCCGACGACACCGATAAGTTTCTGCTTGGTCGTCATTTTTGTGAAAATCTGTACAACACCCTCTTCCGCCAGCTGGTCCAGCCCCTTTTTGAACTGTTTGTCCTTCAGGGGGTCCTTGTTCACGACGGTCCTGAATATCTGGGGAGCAAAACTGGGGATTCCCTTGAACTGGATCATCTCTCCGTCCGTCAGGGTGTCGCCGATTTTGAATGTCCCTGTGTCATGAAGACCGATAATGTCTCCGGGTATGGCAGAGTCTACAATGCTCCTGCTCTGGGCCATGAAGGCTGTGGGATTGGCGGTTTTAAACCCCTTGCCTGTTCTGACATGGGTATAGGTATGATTCTTCTCAAACTCTCCCGAGACAATCCGCATAAAGGCTATCCTGTCCCTGTGCCGCGGATCCAGGTTGGCATGAATTTTAAATATGAAACCGGAAAAGGCATTCTCCTCGGGCTTCACATACCGGTCTTCCGCTTCGAAGGAGCCTGGTCCGGGAGCTATGTCCACAAAACAGTCGAGGAGCTCCCTGATACCGAAGTTGTTGATGGCGCTTCCGAAGAATACGGGAGTCAGATCACCGCAGATATAGGAATCATAGTCGAAATCGGGATAAACCTCGGTAATCAGCTGGAGCTCTTCACGAAGTTTGGCGGCTTCGGAACTGCCGATTTTCTCCTCCAGAAGGGGATCGTTGAGATCTGAAATCTCGATACTGTCGTTCCCTTTCTGAATTCCGTGGGCGGAAAACAGAATCAGTCTCTTCTCGAAGATGCTGTAGACGCCCTTGAACGCCTTGCCCTGACCCACTGGCCAGCTCATGGGACAGACCGTTACGTTCAGTTCCGCCTCAATCTCGTCCAGCAGTTCCACAGGTTCCTTACCCTCACGGTCAAACTTGTTCACAAAGGTGATGATGGGGGTTTTTCTCATCCGGCAGATTTCGCAGAGCTTTCTGGTTCTCTCTTCCACCCCTTTGACTGAGTCGATGACCATCAATGTACT
>QKJO01000160.1 GCA_003249275.1 Spirochaetaceae bacterium | reverse complement strand
ACCCGTCAGTTACGCCGCTTCTTCATTGCCGCCGACCGCATAGATTCTCACACCTGTTACGGTCCGCTTCAGCAGAAACCAGATGACGAGAATGATGATCAGAGCAATCGCCGACAGCCAGGGAAGGGGACCGATGTAGTCGTTACCGATCCAGGCATATCTCAGATCGTTGTTGATGACCGTCGTTCCGTTTGCAAGTAGGTAGGCGACTCCTCTGAAGGCTGTCATGCTTCCCAGGGTTACGATGAAAGGGGGCAGTCCGACAAAAGCGATCAGTGCCCCGTTGACAACACCGATTATCAGTCCGAAAAGGAGTCCCACCGGTACGGCAATGGGAGCCAGGGCCGGATTCAGGGATACCGATAGGGAGATGACTGCACCCGATGCCAGGATGGACCCGACGGAAAGGTCGATTCCTCCTGTGAGGATGACCATTGTCATTCCGGATGCCAGTACAATATTGATGGAAGCCTGTCTCAGGACGTTTGTCATGTTGTGGCTTGTCATAAAATTGGCATTCAGTATGGAGAAGAAGATCAGAATGAGGATCAGAATGGGAAAGATCCCCAGGCTTTTCATAATCGATGAATTTTTCATTTTGCGGGTCAGTTCCATATCAACCCTCCTTTGTATAGCTGTAATCTGCCGACCGGGCACCGGTGGCGTAGGACATTATGTTTTCCTGAGTGATCTTATTCCTGTCGGATATCTCTCCTACAAGACGTCCCTCTCTCATGACGAGAACCCTCTGGCAGATACCCACGATTTCCGGGAGTTCACTGGATATGAATATAACCGCCACTCCGCGGGACGCCAGTTCTCCGATGATGCGGTAGATTTCGCTCTTGGCTCCTACATCCACACCCCTTGTGGGTTCATCCAGAATGAGGACCTTGGGGTTGATGGCGAGCCAGCGGGCCAGAAGGACTTTCTGCTGGTTTCCGCCTGACAGCTTCTGGACTCTCACGGAAGGAGAGGTCACTTTGATGTTCAGATCGTTTATGGAAGCACCGGAGTATCTGTCGTTGCTGCCCTTTGAAAGAATGCCTCCCCTGGCGAGACGGGAGAGGACGTTCATGCCGATGTTGTCTCCCACGCTCATATCCAGAAACAGACCCTGGAGTTTGCGGTCTTCCGGCACATAACCGATTCCGAGGTTGATTGCATCGCCGGGAGTGTTGATGGTAACGCTCTCTCCATCCAGGAAAACCTGTCCCGAAACCTTGCGGTCCACACCGAAAATCATCCTCGCCGTTTCGGTTCTTCCGGCACCCACAAGGCCTGAAAGTCCCAGAATTTCACCGGCACCCACATCAAAACTCACATCACTGATTGATTTTCCATCGGAAAAACGGTCAATGACAAAGGTTCCCCGTCTGACATTGGTATTGATTTCGTGTTTATAAAAATCATCCAGAGACCGTCCCACCATCATGGCGACCACTCTTTCCGAATCGATTTCTTCTTTATTCAGCGTCCCGATGTATTTTCCGTCACGGAGAACACTGACTCTGTCTGCAATTCTCGTCACTTCATTGAGGCGGTGGCTGATGTAAATGATGGATATACCCTGTTTCTTGAGGGAAAGGACAACCTCAAAGAGCTTTTCCGTCTCCCGGTCGCTTAAGGCGGCCGTGGGTTCATCCATAATGAGGATTTTGCTGTCGTGGATCAGGGCTCTGGCGATCTCAATCTGCTGCTGTTCAGCGATGGAGAGCTTTCCCGCCGTCATGGCCGGATCGAACTCGGCGCCGAGCCTTTTCAGAACATCTCCTGACTGTTTGATCATCTCATCGCGGCGGACAAGATGATACCGGGCGATCTCGCTTCCCATGAAGATGTTCTCTGCAACCGTCAGGTTGGGAGCGACACTCAGTTCCTGATAGATCAGATTGATCCCTTTGCTCATGGCATCCAGGGTTCCGTTGATCTCGGCCGGTTCTCCGGACAGATAAATCTCTCCCTCGTCAGCCTTGTAAACACCAGCCAGAATCTTCATCAGTGTGCTTTTACCGGCTCCGTTCTCGCCCATGACAACATGGATCTCTCCGGGCCGGACTTCCAGTTCCGCCTTGTCCAGGGCTTTGACACCTGGAAAAGACTTGCTGAGCCCTGTCACACGCAGGGATAAATTGTCTTCATTCATTTTGTTTCCCCAGAAGAAAACAGCCTCCCTCCCTCAGGGAAAGGAGGCTGTTTTCGTATTGTTGATATGGCTTACTTGCTGGTCCAGCCTTTGTAGGAACCTACGTTGTCAGCTGTGATCAGTTCTACGGGGATGAGAATTGTTTCTTCCGCCGGTTTGTTACCCTGCATGATTTCCCAGGCGATCTCTACAGCGGTTTTTGCCATAGTATAGGGGTCCTGAGCAGGAGTCGCTTCAAAGATTGTTCCTTTCTGTACAAGAGCGGCTTCGGCATCGGGCGATCCATCAACACCTACGATGAACATTTCGGACTCTCTTTTTGCCTGTTTAACAGCCAGTTCACATCCGATACCGGTGGGATCGTTGATGGCGAATACTGCGTCGATTTCGGGGAAGGCAGTCAGAAGGTCCTGCATAACATTCAGTCCGCCTTCACGGCTTCCGCCGGCATTCTGGTTGTCAGAAAGGATCTCAATACCGGGATATTTGTCGAAAACTTCCTTGGCACCGTTTACACGGTCGATTACGGCAGTTACAGGAGGTCCGTTGGCAATAACGACTTTTCCTTTTCCGTCGAGTTTCTTAACGATGTACTCACCTGCCTGAACACCGGCCTGGTAGTTATTGGATGTCACAGTCGCATCAACACCACCGTCTGCACCGACATCGGCAGCAATAACGATGACACCGGCTTCCTTGGCTCTGCGGACTGCAGGGGCGATTCCCTTGGAGTCTACAGCGTTGAGAACGATGATCTGAACACCGGAAGCGATGAAGTTTTCAATCTGGCTTACCTGTTTATTCAGGTCGTACTGAGCGGATTCTACGGCAACGCGGACTTTGGATCCGCCGATTTCCATTGCTGCCGCTTTGGCTCCCTCACCCATCTGGAAGAAGAAGGGGTTTCCGATATCACCCAGTGTGACACCGACTGCTTTTAATTCGAGAGGGCCTTCAGAAGCTGCTTCGCTCTGTCCGTTTGCGAATGCTCCGAACCCTACCATTGTGATCAGGAGAAGTGTTAATAACTTTTTCACCTGAACCTCCTTATTAATTTGATTTGTAAGGTCATTGTAAAATAGAATTTCTATTTGTCAACTTATAAGTTTACAAATAATGGTTTCGAACGTAGGATATGTAAAGAAATATATTACAAATCAGGAGTGGGCTATGAAGAGATCGGAAATCAATACAATCATCAGTGAGGCGGAAATCTTTATACAGAAAATGGGTTTCCATCTCCCTCCCTGGGCCTTTTTTTCACCCCGCGAGTGGGATAAAAAAGACAGCAGAGAACACAGGGAAATCTTCGACAACAGATTGGGCTGGGATGTGACAGACATGGGGTCCGGAAATTTTAATAAACGGGGTCTTGTCCTTTTTACGATCCGGAACGGCGGGACAGGTGACAACCTCAAACCCTATGCAGAGAAAATAATGGTCGTCAGGGAAAACCAGGAGACGGCCCTTCATTATCATAATGACAAGGTAGAAGACATAATCAACAGGGGAGGGGGTGTTCTTGTTCTGGAACTCTTCAGCAGCAGAGGAAAACATGAACTGGACGATGCTCCGGTCACAGTCATTATTGACGGAGTTCTGAAGACTTTTGAAGCGGGTGAAAAGGTTCTTCTCCATCCCGGTGAGAGCATCACGATCCGTAGAGGCGTATTTCACCGCTTTTATGCCGCTGAAGGAACCGGATCTGTGCTGGCCGGGGAGGTGAGCTCTGTAAATGACGATGATACAGATAATTATTTCTACGAATCCCTGCCGAGATATCCCGGAATCGAAGAGGATGAAGCCCCCGGGAGACTGCTCTGTACAGAGTATCCCCGTTAAAATTAAAAATCGGGGATTGACAAAAAAAATCCCCCCGATTATGGTAAATCAACATTAATTCTTCGGGGCAGGGTGAGCGTTCAGCAATTCCCTACCGGCGGTGAAAGCCCGCGAGTCAGCTTGTCTGACTGAACTGGTGAGATTCCAGTGCCGACGGTATAGTCCGGATGAGAGAAGAGAATCGTTAAAGTGGAAAACCATGCCCCGGTCAGTTTACTGTCCGGGGTTTTTTTATTTCAGAGGGGAGTCTCTCTTTTCTGAAATTCCCCCCCTTTTTCAGACCCTCCTTTCAGAGCCCCGTTCGGGAGGTGCGCTCTGGAAAAAAGTATTCTTCAATTCAATCCCTTTATGAAGCTGGCCCTGAATCTGGCCGGTCTCAGCAGGGGGGCTGTGCTGCCCAATCCCATGGTGGGGGCCGTACTGGTCAAAGACGGTGCGGT
>QKJO01000220.1 GCA_003249275.1 Spirochaetaceae bacterium | reverse complement strand
TTGGCATCGTAGTCCAGCTTGCTCACAGTTTCAAAACCCTTCATTCTGTCCTTCCAGACAGAGGATTCACTCTGATTGAAGAAAAAGGCTCCGTTTCCTGTGTATTCGGGATAGATGTCTATTTCACCGTTGGTGATGGCACGCCTGACGACATCGGTCGGCCCGAATGAGATTTTGTCTTCAACCTTGAATCCGGAATCTTCCAGTATAAGTTTGATGATATTGCCGAGAAGGGAACCTTCGGTATCAATCTTGGATGCAACGAGGATGGGGCCTTTCTCCATCGGGGCCGGCTCCATGGGTTCCCGGCCTCCATTGGCAGACAGACCGGCAGCCGCAAAACAGATAAACATAAGTACGAGAAGGATATTTCTTTTCATTTCGAACTCCTTCTTATTCAGTATATAAAATTGAATATGAGTATTCCATTGAATTTTGGTAAGGATTTACCTAATCTTAGATCAGAGGAAAATAGCGGAAATGGAATATTTGAGGCTCAAAACTGTAGCAGGCACACTGCTTCTGTCCGGATTAATGGCCGGATGCGGATGGCTTTTCCACGGACTTTATGTCCTGAGGGATGATTCCTATTTTTCGGACAAACCCTATATATTCTGGTCCATCCTTTTAATCATTCTGCTGGTTTCCGGGATCATCATGTTCAGGCTTTTGAAGCCTCTGGTTGAGATCCGGTACGATAACGGCCCCCGGCAGGTCAGTGATGAATTGAGAAATCTGATCATCCATAGAATCGGTAAGGTTCCCGGTATTCTGATAGCCGTTAATTTCTTCGGATTTTTCATTGGACCGGTTATCAGCAACACGATTCCCGTTTTTATCGGCGGCAAAGATATGAACTGGGTCATCTTTATTCTTACAATCATCTACAAAGCTTCCATCGGACTGATCGCCACTCTTATGGGGATTTCCATCAGCAACTCTCTTTTTCAGCCGGTTCTGATGAGAATCGGTATATATAAAAGTGAGGATGCACCCGGGCATCTCGGTTTTCTTCCGAAAAATATGTTCGTTACCTTTGCCAGCGTACTTTTTATCGTTGCCGTCGGATTTTCCGGAGCCATTGGTTATGTGACTGTTCTGTCCTCTGAGATTCAGAATCTGATTCAGAATCCGGGGAGCGCCCATCACTTTCCCGGTGAGCTGACAGACAGGATCGCCTTTGCCAGCCATATAAACCTTGAGTTCGTCGGCGGATTGATCTTCCCTATGATGATCTGTTTCGGAATTGCCATCACCGCAAACCTGTTGTCCCTGTATGAACAGCGAAACAGGATCTCCGCTCTGAATGAGACGATGAAAGAACTGGCGGACCGCCGGAAGAATCTCAAAGACAGACTGGTCATCTACGGCAAAGATGAGCTGGGCCTTCTGGGAGATAACATAAACCTTTTTATAGAGAATCTTGAATCCCTCATCGGCAGTACGGAAACGAATGCCCATCTGCTTGTCGGCAATGCCCGTTCCCTGGGCAGCGCCAGCAGCAACATGGAGGATGCGGTTCTGAAGATGACCAGAACCCTGGATCATGTCGGCAGTGCCGTCAGTCTCAGCAATGATTCGGTCAATCAGGTAGACACCTCAGTCAAAGGCATATTGAAAACGATAGACAAGGTAACCGGCGAGGTGGGTGTTTTGTCAAACTATGTCAATCTGAGTTCTTCGGCTATAGAGGAGATTTCGGCCAATATTGATTCGGTTGCCAGGAATACGGATCTTGCCAATTCATTATCCGGTGAGCTGCATGTGATCTCGCAGGAAGGGCAGGAGTCGGCGAAATCCTCCATGGACGCTATTCAGGACATAGATGACAATTTCAAAAAACTGACTGAATTCGTTTCCGCCATCAGTAAAATAGCCGCTCAGACCAACCTTCTGGCCATGAATGCCGCTATTGAGGCGGCCCATGCGGGAGATTCGGGCAAGGGCTTTGCCGTTGTTGCCGCCGAAGTCAGGTCTCTGGCGGAGCAGAGTTCCCTCAGCGCCAAGGAGATCAACGCCAGCATCAAGGGAGTCGCTCATCTGGTAAGCAACGGCGTCTCGCTGATGGCTCGTTCCCGGGATGCCTTCGAGAAGGCCACTCTCAATGCCAGAAAGACAGCCGAACTGAACGGTGCGATCGCCCAGTCGATGAATGAACAGAAAGCGGGGGCCCAGGATGTGCTGGATTCGGTGAGGTCGCTGCTCGAGGCTACCAGGCAGCTCAATGAGATCATCAAAGAGCAGGAAATTCAGTCCGAGGGTATCAGGTCGGCCATTGTCAGTCTGCTTGAAAGTTCCACAGCCATCGACAGAGCCATGACCGAACAGAACGAGCAGAAAGAAAAACTTGTAAGGGAAACGATGGTCATCAAGGATGTGTCAGAGTCGAATGAACGGGCTGCTGTACATCTGGAAAAGGATCTGGATCAGTTTCACAGCTGAAATCAGCCGTTCCCGGAGGAACGGCTGAATGATCAACCGGATCAGGCCTCAGCCATAACGGGTTTGTTGGAAGAGAAAAGAATCTTGTAGGATTCCTTGATCAGAATAATAGCCAGAACAAAGAGAATCACAGCAAAGAATACCAGGATATAGTTACCGGAAACAATATTGGCCTGTGCTACAAACACAAGGGCTGTCAGTGTAACCAGGAACATGAAGATCATGGGGATCTTTACCATCTTGTTCTCTTTGCCGGTGTTGGCAAGCCAGGCGCCTACGGCCAGCAGTGCCAGAGCGGAGAGAAGCTGGTTGGCGGAACCGAAAATCGGCCAGATCACCTTCCAGTCCGAGAATCCCAGGAATCCGCCGATACCTACGGAGATGGTTGTGGCAATGTATTTGTTGGAGAGAGTCTTGGAGATTTTACCTTTCTCTTCCTCAGCTGCCATTGTAAAGAATTCCTGAAATACGAAACGAGCCAGTCTTGTGGCTGTGTCCAGACTTGTCAGGGCGAATGCAGAGATGGCCAGGGCGATGAAGGGTACTCCCACTTCCATGGGCAGACCGAAGGCGTTCATGAAAGAACCGACACCGATGGAGAAGGTGGGAATGGCTCCGCCTTTCTGCATACCGACTGCTCCGATGGCAACCAGAGAGATAACCGCCAGAACACCCTCGATAAGCATACCGCCGTAACCGACCAGCTTGGCATCGGTTTCCTTGTCAATCATTTTGGAAGAGGTTCCGGAACCGACCAGTGAGTGGAATCCGGAGATGGCTCCGCAGGCAACTGTTACGAACAGGATGGGGAACATATAGGCGCCGTTCACTTTGAATCCGGCAAAAGCGGGAACAAACTCGGGGTTCATTGTGGGATGGGCGATGAAAAGACCCACGACAGCACCGATGATCATGGCGTAAAGAAGGAAGGAGTTCAGGTAGTCTCTGGGCTGCAGCAGAATCCATACAGGAGTAACGGAGGCTACAAAAATATAGGCCAGAAGAATCCACATCCAGGTTTTCATGGACAGAGCCAGGGGAAACATCATACCGATCTTGATACAGACGCCCAGAAGAATGATTCCCAGAATCGTACTGACAAGCAGGTTCACTCCTCTTCTGTATACGGCAAAGCCGAAAATAACGGCCAGGGCAATGAAGAGCATGGAGGCTGTTGCAGCCTGGGGTGTTGAAGCAAATGTACTGGCGACAATGTTCAAGAAGGCGGCGACAACAAGGATCAGGGTCAGCCAGGCAAAGATGGCGAAAAGTTTCTTTCCCCGTTTACCGATGTTTTTCTCAATGACTTCGCCGATGGTGTTTCCGTCATGTCTGATGGAAGCGACCAGGGCTCCGAAGTCATGAACACCGCCGAAGAAGATGGAACCGATGACAATCCAGAGAAGAACGGGTACCCATCCGAACATGGCTGCCGCGATGGGGCCGGTGATGGGACCTGCACCTGCAATGGACGCAAAGTGATGACCGAGAACAACCCCTTTTGAGGTTGGTACATAATCGACACCGTCTTCCTTCGTGTGAGAGGGTGTTGTCCTCTTTGTGTCGATTCCCCATTTCTTGCACAGCCAGCCTCCGTAGACTACATAGGCTGCGAAGAAAATCGCGATTGATACGAGAATAATAACGATCGAGCTCAAGATTTACTCCTTTCCAGGTCTTTTTCCGGGAGGAAAAAGGACGCTGTTTTCATGAATTTTTTATGTGTAATCACCCTGTTTTCCTTCAGGGAGACAACAACCAGTGCCAGGTCCGCCCAGCCTTTGAATCCAAAGGCGAAGCCTTTCTGAAATTTGTAGCGGGAAGCCATTCTCTCCAGCTCTTCCGGTATTCCGTCTTCGGATATATGAACCAGGAGGATCTGGGAGGACATATGATCCGAATGAGGCTTCACAATCTCCTTCAGACCGGACGCAACCGCAGAAATTTCATTTTTTATGGTTTCTGTATCAAAACAATCGTCAATTTTAACGATTAAATGTTCATTGTTCTCGAATTCGTAGATCTTAACCTCTTTCAC
>QKJO01000253.1 GCA_003249275.1 Spirochaetaceae bacterium | reverse complement strand
ACTTTCTGAAAAAGACAAGATCACAAATTCTCTTCAATGCCTGTGCGGATCTGGTCAATCAGAACAAGCTGGCCGATGCATCGGCTCTTCTGAAGTCGGAAGAGGCGTATATCCTGCCGGAAGACGGCAGGAGTATAAGAGGAATCATCCTTCAAAGAGATCTGGAAGTAAAAGCATCAGGAAGTTTTTCTCCCGGAGTCGTGGATGAAATCAGGTCCGCCGCAGATTCAGGCGGTCTTTCGGCCGAAAAAGCGAGTTCCCTGGCTGCGTATCACTACAGTCTGGAAGCGGAATCCCTCTCCAGGTCGGGAAAGCACAAAGAAGCTCTTCTGTTTCTGCAGGATGCTCCTTCCTGGATTACCACTGACCGGGAATACAGAAGAGTCCTCTCCATACTGAAGCAGAATGCGGCCATCGATTATCACAACCGGATAGTACAGCATTTAAATTCGAATGAAAGAGACCTGGCCGAATCCCTTCTCAAAGAAGGTCTGGTGCTGATTCCCGGTAATAATCTTCTCCTGCAGGACCAGAAAACCCTCTCCCGCTGACTCAAAAATAAATTCCTAATTTTCCCGGTCAAAATACCGATTATGGAAGAGAAGGAGTATCTTGGGAATGTCAGCTTCACATATTGCAACCAGGTTAGTCGAAACACTCCGTAAGGAACTTGAACTTCTTGAAGAGTACAACCAGGGCTGCGAATCCCTGCACAAGCATGTGATCGCCAAAAACTGGACAACTCTGGAGAGCATCCTGAACAACCTCAAAAGAAAAGCCCTGCATCTGGACACTCTTGACCAGAAAAGGGAATCCATTGTTCAGCAGTTGAAAAAGGAACTCTCTCTTCAGGAAGAAGTGTCCTTCGGTCTGGTTCTCGTTTGTCTTGACGAGGATACACAAAGGGACATCAAAGTTCTGAAACAGAAGATTCGTCATGCTGTCAGTATTCTTCAGACAAGAATCAACGGCATCGGCAGATATACTGAATCCCAGACTAATATACTCCGTGACGTTCTGGATGAGCTCATACCGGAACAGAGAGGACGAATTTACAACAACAGAGGAACTGCTTCTTCCAAAGACAGCAAACCGCTGTTGTTTAACCATCAGTTTTAGAACAGATAAGGATTGATTATGGGATCCACATTCAGCGGAATTGAATTAGGAAAAAGGAGCCTGCAGGCTCATACACAGGGACTGCAGACCATTGGTCACAACCTCAGCAACGCTTCTACAGAGGGATACAGCCGTCAGAGGGTCCGCCTGTCCGCCACCGATCCGATTTACATGCCCCAGCTGAACAGAGAAGAACGGCCCGGACAGATCGGACAGGGTGTGGATGTGACAATGGTCGAAAGAATCAGGGACGTCCTTCTGGAAAACAGAATCATTGCCCAGGGGGATGAGACCGGGTACTGGGAAACCCGGGATCAGTACCTGCTGATGGTTGAGCAGATCTATAACGAACCTTATGATACTTCGGTTAGAACCCTGATGGACAAGTTCTGGGACAGCTGGCAGGAACTTTCAGTCCATCCCGAGGAAATACCTTCCCGTCAGGCTGTTCTGAAGCACGGAGAAGCCCTTATTGACGGTATCAACAACAGATATACGAGACTGAAAGAAACCAGAACCATGCTCAATGACGATGTGGCCGTCTCTGTGGGTGAAGTAAACTCTATCCTCACGGATATATCCAGGCTGAATCAGCAGATTGTGAAATCCAAGGCGGTGGGGGACAATCCCAACGATCTTCTGGACAGCAGAGACCTGCTGGTCGAAAAACTCTCCGGTTATATTAACGTCACTGTGGATAACAGAGATCCGGATGAGTTTCAGATCCACACCCAGGGAATGCACCTGATTCAGGGTAAACAGGTGCATCTGCTGAACCTTGAACCCAATCCCGGCAATGAAGGATATTTCGACATTACCTGGAAAGACGGCGGAAATATAGTTGATATACGGAACGGAAAGCTGGCTTCACTGCTGGAACTCAGGGACGGAGATGTCCGGGGAGAGATTCAGAAACTGGATATGATGACTGTCAATTTTACGGACATGGTCAATGAAGTACACAGTGCTGCCTTTGCCGCTAACGGTCAGACCGGGCTGAACTTCTTTAACGAATACCCTCTGGTCAACAATATCCAGGGAAATTACGATCGGAACGGGGACGGTGAATTCGACTCATCTTATATTTTCAGAATGAAAGGCTCCAATGTCCTTGACGCAGAGCAGCAGACGGGATTGCAGGGGACAATCACACTGAACGGTGCAGGCGGTAATGTCAATGTGGACTACTATCCCACCGACAGAGTGGCCGACATCGTCGAAAGAATCAACAACTCGGGTTCGGAAGTAAAAGCCATCATCGGCAGGGACGGAAAAATGCTGCTCAAGGCAACCGCATCAGGGGATATGAACAATCCCGATTTCGTCATCCGTCATGTGGAGGATTCGGGGCAGTTCCTGACGGGCTACACCGGAATCCTGACTGCCGGCGGACCCGACAATGCCTATGACTGGGAGCAGGCCGATGCGGTTAACGGATTGAGAAATACGGAATATGCGGTGGCTCCTCTTTCCCATCCCTCGGGTTGGATGGGCATCAACAGAGCTCTGCAGGCGGACCCCGCCGCCATCGCCTCCGGTTTCGGAATCGGCGGAAGAGAGGGACTGCCGGGAGACGGCAGCGCCGCTCTCGAAATTGCCTCCATGAGAAACAAAGTTGTCATGGTAGGACCAAGTACAACCTTTGACGATTACTTTGCCGAGTCCGTCGCCTCCATCGGACTGAAGGGGGAGGTGGCACAGCAGGCGAATGAATCGCAGCAGCTGGTCCTCAAGGAACTGAAGGATTTTCAGTCATCCGTATCAGGAGTCAATATGGATGAAGAATTTGCCGAGATGATCAAGTTTCAGCATGGATATAACGCCACAGCACGGTTTGTGAATGAAATCAATCAGATGCTGGATACCATCATCAACAGAATGGGAGTGTAACAGATGAGACGAGTCAGTACCAATATGCCCAATACGGATCTGCAGTATCAGATGAGACTGCGCGATTTCAGAATGAATGAAATGCAGACCGGGATAGGAAGCAGCAGACGACTGAACATCCTCAGAGATGATCCGATCGCAGCCGCCCATTCCACAAGGTATTCATCCCATATAACCCATCTTGAGCGGTATTCCAAAAATATCGGCACGGCACAAGGTGAGTATTCCCTTGCCGAAACATCAATGAATCAGTCGATTCAGGTCGTCCAGAGGCTCAGGGAGCTTGCCGTACAGGGCAGTAACGGAACCTATGCGAGAGAAGATCTTGCCTACATGGCAACAGAGACAAATGAACTGCTGAAAGAGCTGGTTTCCATGGCCAACTCACGGACTGCCGACGGCAGGGCCATGTTCGGCGCCAATGATACACTCAATGATCCCTTTGTCGTGCTGAAAGGCAGGGTGGACGGCATGGAAGGTGCGGTCATCTCCGAGGTAAAATATGCAGGCAACATTGTGGCCAATCAGACTGAAATTGCCGAAGGGGCCAGAATTGATCTCAATTTTGCAGGAAACAAAGTATTCTGGGCGGAGGATCAGCAGATCTTCGCCCAGAGAGATGTTCTTGACTATGTGGTGAAAGAGGACAGCACAATCTCTATTGACGGCAGAGAGATCAACCTGAAAGCGGGGGACAACATCCACGGGATAATTTCCAGAATCAACGCCAGTGACCTGGCCGTTAAAGCGTCCCTGGATCCGGTCACCAACAGTTTGACCCTTGAAACAACCGTACCCCATCAGATCTGGATTGATGAACCGGAGAGCAGCCGGGTATTGAAGGATATCGGTATCCTCTCCGAAACGGGAAGCCGCCCGCCGTCCAATCTTCAGAAAGATGTCATCGTGGGAGGAGGGTCTCTGTTCGACATGGTGATCGGCCTGAGAGACAGCCTGCTGGCTGGTGATCAGGAAGCTGTGGGCGGACGCATCCTCGGCGGCCTGGATACCTCGCTGAACAATCTGCTCAATAATATCTCGGATCTGGGCGCCAGGAATGAAAGACTGGATCATACCTTTGCCAGGCTGGACAATGAAAAAATGAATGTTCTAGCCATGAACTCAAAACTGACGGATCTTGATATGACGGAAGCTGTCACCAATCTTAAAATGCTCGAATATACCCAAAAAGCAGCCTATCAGTCTGCTTCCAAAATTCTACAGTCAAATCTTATGGACTTCCTGAGGTAAAAATGCAGATCTATACCAAAGCATATGGAAATGTTGAAATCGACGAAAGACAGATCATCCGGTTTCCAAACGGCCTTTTCGGCTTTGAAACTCTGAAGGAGTATGCTCTTCTGGATGCGACACAGCAGCCCTTTTACTGGCTCCAGTCACCGGATGTGGAACAGGTCGCCTTTGTTCTTATCAAGCCTACAATATTCAGACCCGATTATGAACCCTCGGTCATG
>QKJO01000037.1 GCA_003249275.1 Spirochaetaceae bacterium | reverse complement strand
GTGTACCGGAGATGAGGGCTTTAATCTTCAAAAGGTTAGGTTTGAAAGTCCTTTTTGACTTTACACCGATATGCTGACCGGCTCCGCCTTTCTTTTTGGGAAGACCCTTTCTCGGTACACTGTGTCCCGCAACAGTACCTTTTCCACAGATTTCACACTTTCGAGACATATCTATTCCTACCTTTGCTTCTTCTTAAATGAGCGAACTGAAATATATCAAATTGAAAAAACTATGTAAAGCCGAATTCAGGCGAAACTCCCGGGAATTCGGATTTGTTGCCGAATTTAATGCAATTCCTTACGGAGTGTAGAGAAATTACCGGCTTCAAGGCCCCATTTTTCATCAATCCACTCTCCAAGCTGCCCTGCCCATACCCTGAAGACGTCTGCTTCCGGACCTGTCCGGCGGTTCAGAATCCTCTGCCGGCCCGGATATGTGACGGCCAGGTTCGCCATCCGGGGACCGAAATAGGAAGGCGCTTCCATCGGACTCTGCTGTACAAGATAGGACTGGAATTCGTTGATCATCAGGTCCTCATCTTCCGGATCATAGCCGTACCATCCCAGAAAAAAGCGCCACATCTGCCGGTCTTCATCATCCAGCGACTCCCAGAGAGTTCTGACAAAATCTCTATACTCTCCCGATACAAAATAGAGACCGTGAGACGCCTCATGGGTAAGAAATCTTTTTCTGAGAAGCTCCGTCGACTCCCTGGAGATGGAGAGAACGGCTCCCTTGCCGGGAACCAGCAGACCCTGAGTATCCCGCTCCAGAACATCATGCTTCAGAAGGATCAGCAGCAGCATATCCTCCTCGGGATAAACAGGAAATTGGAGCTTTTCAACCAGATTGAAAAAGTCGGCCAGATCGGAGGGTCTGTAATCATGGGCGTTCCAGCCGTGTTTATCCGCCAGCTGCCGGTTGGTCAGAAGGGTACCGGAAAATCCCTTTTTCTCCACAAAATAGGAGAGCCTGCGGAACAGCCGGTTCTGAATTTCATAATTGAGACAGTCAAAGATCAGGATATCAGGAAGGGGTGTCCAGCTGTATATTTCAAAATCATGATTCCTCCAGTTACAGGGAGGATTTTCAAGAATCTGCCCTCCGTCCCTGAGAAGGGCGGAAGGAAATTCCGCCGCCTCTACAGACTCCAGGGAGAGAAGATCGAGATTCCCGAGGGGAGAGAGGCGCCAGACGGCGCTGTTGTAGTCGCCTGGTGAAAACTGATAACGTCTTTCCTCCCCGAAAAGGGTGATATTGAAGGGAGTGTCTCCAGAATACCGGTTCTCGGGTGAGAATTCAACCTTTCCCGAACCCCTGATTTCCAGCTTGAGTTCCCGGGACTCATCAATGATTCCCGACAGGGTGAGGTCCAGTGCGTCGGCATCCTCCAGAGAGAGCCGTGCGGCAGGCTTCAGAATCCCGCCTTCCCCTGCCTGGAATCCGGCATGCCCGTCCACCTCTACAGAATAAAGAAGACTGTTGTCGGGAAGAAAAACTTCGACAGTCAGAGCATCGGGAGAAACGGGAAACCGGACCTCCCTGGTACCCGAGGAGAGAACGAACCTGACGACAGAAGGACGGCTGGAAGAAAGTGTTATTAACAGGGGCAGATTTTTTACCGGCGGCAGGAAGGTATACTCCGTACCGCTGGTGTCCGGGTGAAGAGCTGCCGGAGCCGGCATGGGAGCGTTTATCCGGGGAACCTGAAATGTCCTCAGATCCTTCCTGATGACATAGGCATGGACATCGGTTCCGCGAAAGGGAACGAGGAGGAATATCAGCAGGAGAAATCGAAGGGCTCTTTCCATAAATCTACACTCTTTATAATATAGGAGACGGGATACGGTAAAGGCGGTAGAGGTTTGGTTACTTACTATATGACAGCCCTGGCTCCGCCGAAAGGCGCTGACGGGGATCTCAACAAGTTCAGAGAACACAGTTCCCACCATCGGGGATGGAACGCTCCTCTGCCTGCGGCAGTCCCTCTGAGCCTGTACTCCCTCCCCTTCCCCCGGGACAGGGTGAATCCGTCCGTTCTCAGGGAACTTCCGCCTCTGACCCTTACTGGACCGGTTCTCCGGAAGGGTCATCTGATCCTGGAAATGGAAGATGCCGGGGCATTCGAGAAGCCGGAGGAACTTTTCAGATCCATCCACGGCAAAGAAGCACCGACTGCCGTCGAGGGGTCATTCATCAACTGGAAGGGCCTGCTCCTCGCCCCTGACTACACCTCTTTTGTGCAGGAGTTCCTGCCGGACGACATTGAAAACATCCGCTTTCATTACAGAACCTGGCAGCTGGGACTCTATAAAATCAGACTTGACCGGACCAGATTGTGGTGGGAAGATTTCAGCTGGACCTGTCTCTGGCAGGTCAGGAAGGCCGGCACATAATCGCCATTTCCTAACATTCTTAGCCCCTCCTCACGAATAATCCTTGCCAATTCATAGTGATTCTGGTACAAAGACTTATGGAAAAAAAAGTGAAACTTACCCCCAGTCTGGAAGACTACCTTGAGGCCATACTCCAACTGGAAGAGAAAAACAGAGTCGCCAGAGTCAAGGATATTGCCGAAAAGCTGTCCGTCCAGATGCCTTCCGTAACAGGTGCACTGAAAAACCTGAAAGCCAAGGGGATGATTGAATATGAGAAGAACTCATTTATCAATCTGACGGAAACGGGTAAGGAGCGGGCTGAAATCGTTCTGAAAAAACACCAGATTCTGGTTCAGTTCATGGAGGAAGTACTCCTTCTCGATTCTGAAAAAGCGGAAGAGGAAGCCTGCCGCATAGAACACTCCATCGATCAGACAACAGCCAAGCGGATCAAGAATCTGAGCCGACATCTGACCGGCACCTACAAAGACAATAAATCTGAACTCGAAAAAATAATTCTGGGATAATCATGAAGAATTTTAAATCTGAACTGCTCGGACAGAGATCCATTGCCAATGGGTATATGGAGATGGACTTCAAGTGGCCCCGGGAGTGCGGCACTGCCAGACCCGGTCAGTTTCTGACAATCAGGGTCCACGACAATCCCGTTCCCCTTCTCAGAAGACCCTTTGCCCTTTCATCGCTGGATGCCGCTGCTGAAAAAGCATCCATCATCTACCAGGTGCGCGGAACCGGAACCAGGGTCCTGGAATCACTCAAACCGGGAGATCCCCTGGATATATTGAGTCCTCTGGGAAACAGTTTTACTCCTCCCGCGGAAGATCAGACTCCCGTTCTGGTCGCCGGCGGCATCGGTCTCGGTCCGATCCTCTTCTTTGCAAGGGAACTGGATAATGCCGGTCTGTCTCCCCTTCTGATCTTCGGCTGCAGGGACAGTTCGTTCATACCCGATCTGCCTCCCCTTAAAAACGGCCGGATACAGTTCTGTACCGATGACGGATCAACGGGCTTCAAGGGGACTTCGGTTGATTACCTGAAGTCTCTGAACAGCAGTGGGATCTCCTCTTCAGTCCTCTACGCCTGCGGGCCGACGGGGATGCTCAAAGCCTGTCATAATTTTGCCCTGTCTGCTGATCTGCCCTGTGAGACCGCCATGGAAGAGATGATGGCCTGCGGGGTCGGAGCCTGCATGGGCTGCGTCGTGGAGCTTGAAGGAAAAGATCAGAAGTATGCCCGGGTCTGCAAGGACGGTCCGGTATTTCAATCCAGGGATATAAAATGGACTTAAGTGTAAAAATCAGAGACAAGATTCTCCCCAATCCCGTGGGAGTCGCCTCAGGAACCTTCGGATACGGGGAGGAATACTCCACTCTGACCGATCTCTCGGCCCTGGGAGCCATCTATACCAAAGCCGTAACGGTGGAACCCCGTCCCGGCAACCCCCTCCCCCGTCTCGTTGAAACTCCGGCGGGCATGATCAACTCCATCGGCCTGGCCAATGTGGGCACGATACGTTTTCTCGAAGAAAAGATTCCTTTTCTCAAGACCCTGAGCTGCCCGGTAATTCTCAATGTAGCCGGCAGTCTGGAAGAGGACTATGCCGAGGTGATCCGCAGGGTGGATGACCAGGATGCCCTCTGGGGTTATGAGATCAATATCTCCTGCCCCAACGTCAAGAAAGGCGGACTGGCTTTCGGAACCGACCCGGTGCAGGTGGAACGGCTCACGTCGACTCTGCGCAAACTGACAGCCAAGCCCCTCATTATGAAACTGACACCCAATGTCACTGATATCACATCTGTGGCGAGAGCCGCGGAACAAGGCGGAGCCGATGCCCTTGCCTGTATCAACACGGTGATGGGCATGGCTGTGGACATCCATAAAAGAAAACCCGCTATCCCCGCCGTCACAGGCGGCCTGTCGGGCCCGGCCATCAAACCTGTCGGCATCGCTGCCGTGTGGAGAGTCAGCAAAGCCGTGGAGATTCCCGTGATCGGTCTCGGAGGCATCATGAATGCGGACGATGCGGTGGAGTATCTTCTGGCCGGCGCCTCGGCGCTGCAGATCGGAACGGCCAACTTTGTAGA
>QKJO01000209.1 GCA_003249275.1 Spirochaetaceae bacterium | reverse complement strand
AAGTCCGACTTGTCCTCTTTACTCTTGGCATCCAGTTCTTTCCGAAGAAGATCCAACGCATCCATCTGGGCCTTGAACAAAGCCTCAAATTTATCCGCCTCATCGGCATACTCTTCCAGCTGATCGGTCATAAGAAACACAGTGGAGGAAGGATTGGACAGAAAAGACTCCTGGGATTCGGCTTTGAATGCGGAATAGTCAACCTTTCCGCGAAGAACCTGAAAGACTTCACCGGGTGCTTCTCCCGCCTTGACCTTGACACCTTCTTCTGCCATGAGCTGGACTTCAGATCCGCTGGAGGTAACAGCGACACTTCCTTCATCCACAACATACATGGAGGAACCGTCAATTCCCGCCAGCACGGTAAATTCCGTTCCTCTGAGTCCGCAAACCGTAGTGGGAGTTGTGATGAGAGGTTCCTGGTCTTTCATGGCTTTGGTGAACTTGTAACCTGCAGAACCCAGGACAAGCTGGAAGTTGTTCTTATTTCCGGAGTCGGTCTGAAGAGAGGTGATTTTGAAGATGGAATCTTCATTGACCTTTACAAGAGAGCCGTCTTCCATTTCGAGTTCAGCATAACCGTCGTAACCGGTGATGATGGAATCTCCGGTTTCCAGAGACATGCCGATATCAGCATAGTCCATACTGCCTCCGGCTGTCTTCAAATCAACCGTCCCGTCTACAAAAACAATCTCTCCCTTAAGAGAGAAAAGAGGGAAAACAGACAGAGTCAGGATGAGGAGCATCAGAATGTATTTTTTCATTTTGTTTCTCCCTTCCAGGCTTTTATCAGTGTACTGCCCTTCTCCCCGGGTCTCAGGACCATATAAATTCTCCGGGATGATCCGTCAATCTGTATAAAAAGATCATCCTCGCCGAGCAGCCTTTTAAAAAAAGTTGAAATTTCCCAGGATTCAGAAAAGAGATTCCCGTCAGCGGCGGTTACAGGTCTCTGCTGAACGATGACAGGGTTGTCGATTATGTACCCGGCTGAGACGAGTCCGTTCCATAGAGTCCTGATCTGAGTATCAGATTCAAGGATCTCACTGTCAAAAACAAAGGGCAATGACGTTGATTCAATTAAAAGTTCGGAATTGCCGTTGTTGAGACTTTCAACAACACCAAGGGCATCATCACCGCTCACAGCCGGCTTGAAGGCGGCACACGATACAGCTGACAAAACCAATGCAACCAGAATGAGAGATTTTATATTTTTCATGCCTTAATTATATCTCTATGAAACTGACAAAACAATGGATGTCAGTTTTTTTTACAAACTCAGGGCAGGGAGGCGCTGTAGCTGTCGATCATATTGAGAAACAGATTCCGGTCTTCCCCGGTCAGGGTTTTCCCGGGAGGAAACTTCACATTGGAGGGGTTGATTTTGACTCCGTTATAGAGGACTTCATAATGCAGGTGGGGTCCTGTGGACATTCCTGTTGTGCCGACATAGCCGATTACCTGTCCCTGATCCACCCTGCGTCCTCTGGTGATTCCTCTTCCGAAAGCACTCATATGAGCATAGAGGGTCTGGTAGGCATTGACATGACGGATTATGACATGATTGCCGTAGACTTCGTTATAGCCCGCAAAGACGATGACTCCGTCACCGGATGTTTTAATGGGGGTTCCCCTGGGGGCGCCGAAGTCAATTCCCTTGTGTACCGAGTTATATCCGGTGATGGGGCTTGTCCTCGGTCCGAAACTGGATGTTATGTAGGCTCCGTTGATCGGAGTCTTCAGAAGTGTCTTCCTGACGGTCTGACCTTCCCTGTTGTAATAGTCTGTTTTTCCCAGCGAATCTTCAAACCTGTAGATATTTATATCTTTACCGCCTGTATTCAGCGTGGTATAGAGGATATTACCCGTATCCACGGCTTTACCGTCACTGTTATAGACAAGTTCATAAACGGCATGAAGCCGGTCGCCTTTCTGAATGTCCCTCTGAAAGTCGACATCAAAGGAGTAAAGCTGTATCAGGTCCATAATGATGTTCTCGGGGATGCCGCTGTCCACACAGGAGGCATAAAGGCTTGAATCGACAACGGCATCGGCTGACGCCGGATAGATCTGCAGTTCCTTATAGTTTTCGGTGACTTCAAATCCCGAGCTGTCCGTTCTCTGAACCGTTACATCCTTGTCTATGGATACTGGAATCATGATGCCTGAAAAATAGTTGTTTTCGTAATGGATTTCCACCCGCTGGCCGGCCTGAAGCCGTCTGAGATTGACAACATCCTGTACGGCATCAATCACGGCTGCACTGTCCGAGGGTGAGACGCCATGGTTTTCAAGATGAAGAGAGAGGGTGCTCCCCTGTCTGATAAAGGTATCGACTTTTCTTGTCAGAACCCCCGGATTCTCTTCTATGGATGAAACCGAGGCGATTTCTCTCGTCTCTTTTTCAACATAGCTGGCCGTAGCCTGATTGTTTCGGATGACAGCCAGTTGAAAGATAATGAAGGGAATTGCCAGAAATGAGATGACGGCGGTTCGCCAGTCTCTGATAACGAAAAATCTGCGGATTTGTCCCATAAAATTGTTTTCGGCAGAATCTGACAAATCGATTACTCCCTGTTGTTCTAGTCCACTATATAATCTGCAAGCATATTCTGGTCCTTTTGAGACAGAATGGCCCTTATCCGGATTCCCGAATCGTCATAATCTTCCGACATGACAACACTGCTGCGCCGTATATAGGCCACTATATCCCACTTGTCTGGCGGAATCAACAAGGATTTAACGGGCAGGTGAGCTTCCAGCACCTCCTGTATTCCCCGTTCCAGATCCTCCCGACCGGTTCCGTTCAGCGCGGACAGCATGACGATGGAATGTGTTTCACGGTCCAGAAAGTGGCGCAGTTCTTCAGGATCTTCCAGTTTGTCGATCTTGTTGAATACCAGAAGGACAGGCTTGTCTCCCGCACCCAGCTCATGCAGAACATCTTCCGTCACCTTGCGGTGCTGCCTCCATTCGGGATTGCTGATATCCAGAACATGGATGATGGCATCCGCATTGACAGCTTCCTCCAGGGTGGATTTGAAAGCCTCAACAAGATTATGGGGAAGCTTGCGGATAAATCCGACCGTGTCGGTTATCACGACCTCCCGTCCCCCCGGCAGGTTCACTCTCCGGGAGGTGGGATCCAGAGTGGCAAAGAGCTTATCCTCCACAAGTACATCGGCTCCCGTCATCATTGTCAGGAGGGACGATTTCCCCGCATTCGTATACCCCACGATGGAGAGGGTCGGAACGGGAAGATTGAGACGTTTCTTTCTCTGTGTATCTCTGTTCTTTCGAACCTGAATCAGTTCTTTTTTAAGGGTTGCAATTTTATTGAGGACCAGCCGCCGGTCGTTCTCCAGCTGGGTTTCACCTTTTCCTCTGGTTCCCCTGGCTCCTCCTCTCTGTCTGGAGAGGTGTGTCCAGGCCCTGGTAAGCCGCGGAAGGCTGTACTGCATTCTGGCCAGGGCAACCTGCAGCACGGCTTCTCTCGTGGAGGCGCGGTCGGCAAATATATCCAGAATAACCTCTTCTCTGTCTATGACCGTGATGGCCATGTCCTGTTCAAGATTCCTCTGTTGCGTGGGTGAAAGGGAGTAATCGAAGATGACCAGATCGGCGTCCACATCTCTGACCATATCGCTGATCTCTTCAAGTTTGCCGGTTCCGATAAGATAGCGTGAGTTCGGCTTTCTCAATTTGACAATGAGGGAACCGACGGGAGGGATTCCCATGGTTTCCGCCAGGCTTCCCAGTTCCTTCAGATGACTTTCGGCTTCGGAGTCGGTCTCATTTTCCTCCTGAATGCCAACCAGTAAAGAACGCTCACATTTGAGGGAGAGAATGTCCCTCTCTTCCAGTCTTTCAAAAACGGGTTCCAATGGGTACCTCCGGAGATCCAGTCCATTATGGCTCTCTTTCTTCTCCGTTGTCCAGAAGGGTATAGGGCATATAGCGATGCACCGGATTGCACATGGCTTCAAAAATACTGTACTTGACGCCGCTCCCCTCTTCCCGGGCAATGGTATCGATAATCCTGCGTGCATCCAGGCGGTTGGAGGTTGCTCCGTAACTGCAGACGGCGGCCGCTTTGAGCAGATCCCTTTCTCCTGCAAAGTCGATGATCTCCTGTTCCTGTACATAGGAGAGAGGCCTGATGACTGTAAAGGGATAACGGTCATACTTCAGTTTGGGAAGCATGGTGGACAGCTCCGATTTATACATCATATTCATGAAAAATGTTTCCAGAATATCATCCATATGATGGCCAAGGGCGATCTTGTTGTATCCGTTGTCTCCGGCATACCTGAGAAGCTCCATCCGTCTCTGGGTCGAACACCAGTAGCAGTTCATCGCCTTTCCCGGTTTGAGTCGTTCCATGATGGGGACTTTGACAATTTCAAAAGGAATACCCCACTCTTCCATAAGCTGAGCCATGACCGGCGATTTTCCGCATCCCGGAAAATCGCCCTCGATATGCACGGCACCC
>QKJO01000214.1 GCA_003249275.1 Spirochaetaceae bacterium | reverse complement strand
GGAATATCAACCTTTGATGAGGATGGAACCAGACTGGATGAAAATACTCTTTTATATCGATTTGACAATTCTCTGAGGGGGATTGAAAATCCTGACGGTGAAATGACCGAATGGCGGGCAGGAGAGTTCGACAGACACTTTCTGGATACTCTGTATATTAGAGAGGGTTCCATCACGGCCGTTTACAGGTTCACGGAGAACAATCTCGTTTTTTTCCGGACAAGTATTGATGATTCCGAGTATGAGGAAGTCAGATATGAATACAACGACGATCATGAACTGATCAGGGAAGTGAGGACTAATATTCCCGGAAACAGGAGAACCGAAATTTCCTACAATCCCGACAGAGCCGTACTGAACCGGTATGTCTACAAAGACAACAGGCTTGAATCTACGGAAGTGAATACCTATCTTGGATCCAAACTGGTCGGTACGGTTCAGCGAAGCGGGGGACTTAAGCTGCGGTGGTCCTATGAATACAGAAACGATGAGTCCGAACCCTGGAAAACAACTCTCTTCAGAAATGATATGATTGAAAAACAGACAGAACGCAGGGATGACGGAGTAGTTGAAATCCTCTACCGCAGGGGTGTGGAGATCATGAGACGGGCAGTCGAAGAGGAGGGGGATTGATGAACCGCTGGACACGGTATTTGTCATTGAGATACCTTTTCACACACAATGGAAGAAAAGGACATCTCGGCAATACTCTTGCCGTTCTGGGGCTGACCACCGGCATCATGACTCTTGTGACTGTGCTCACTGTTATGAACGGCTTCCAGCAGAGCTTTATAACAAGCATCAATGAGATCTACTCCTATCACATCAGAGCCGCCGTCAATGAGGGGGAAGTTCCCTCCTTTTCAGGAAAAGGGATACGGGCCTCTGTACCCTTCAGCGATCATCAGGGGATTCTCACAACCGATCAGGCTGTCAGCGCCGGAGCACAGCTGCGGCAGCTCAACTTCAAGGCAGCTGAGTCGGACGGAGAATTCATGAAGGTTCTCAACATGATCGATGGCCATGTACCCGGGCAGTTGTATGAAATCATCCTGGGAAGGGATCTGGCCAGATATCTGGCGGTAGAAACGGGTGACAGGATACGATTCTCCTTCCTCGGACTGAAGGGAAGCAGCTTTGAAAACAGCACCTATACGGTCACGGGCATTTTTGAATCAGGTTATTACGAGTACGACAGAAATATGGCGTTTTCGTTCAAGACTGATTTCAGCGGAGAACCCTACACCGTAGGAATCAAGCTTGAGAATCATTTCAGGGATGCCGGAGCGATCAGAGCATTGACGTCAGAGTATCCGGAATATTCCTTTGTTTCCTGGAGACAGTACAACAGCGCCTTTTACAATGCTCTGAAGATAGAAAAAATTTTCATGTTTCTGATTGTGGCTCTGATCTTTATTGTCGTCTCCGTTAATATCTATCACTCTATGAAAAGGAATGTCAGAGAGAGGATCAATGAACTGGCTCTTCTCAAGGCTGTAGGAGGAACTCCGGCCGATATCCGCCGCATCTATATATCTCAGGGTTTTATGATCTCTCTGATCAGTTCGCTGTTCGGAACTCTTCTCGGCCTGGTCCTCTGTCTGAATATCAACACGATCATCTCCTTTTTTCTGGAATTGCAGATGAAAGCAGGGAATTTATTTTCTGTAATTACCCGCTCCGAACCGGCATTGCAGGGGCAGTTCTATTTTATGGAACTGCCGGTCAGGTTCTTCTGGACCGATATTGTAACCATAAATCTGACGGCGTTTCTCACTGTATTTACAGCAGCCTATTCGTCAGTCAAAAAAGCTTCAAAAGTTCTCCCGGCGGAGATTTTCAGGAATGAATAGATGAATATACTCGAAATGAAAGAATTGAAAAAAACCTATGTATCGGGGAATGATACCCTCCTTATCCTTGATTCTGTTGATTTTCAGCTGCCAGCGGGAGCACGAATGTCTCTCACGGGAGAAAGCGGCAGTGGAAAGAGCACATTTCTGAATCTGGCGGGAGGTCTGGATAGAGCGGATTCGGGAGAGATCATCAGCTGCGGTATATCACTTCAGAATGAAAACGAAGAGTCTCTGGCAAAGTACAGAAATAAAAATACGGGTTTCATTTTCCAGTTTCACTATCTCCTCAAAGATTTTACGGCTTTAGAAAACATAATGCTTCCCGGCAGAATTGCGGGCATGAATCCGGCCGAACTCAGGGAAAAATCGGAACGCCTCCTGGCTTCGGTCAACATGGAGAGCAGAAGCCATCACTATCCGGGCCAGCTTTCCGGTGGTGAAAGACAGAGGATCGCCCTGGCAAGAGCTCTTATAAACTCTCCCGAACTGATACTGGCAGACGAACCGACAGGAAGTCTTGATGAAAAAAATTCAAAGCTTGTGGAAGATCTCCTCTTTCAACTGACGGAAGAGGAGAATATTTCTATGATTCTGGTCACCCATGACCGCGGTCTGGCCTCACGGGCTGCTTTGCAATATCATCTGCAGGGAGGAAAGCTGTCGCCCCTATGAAACCTCTGCTGCTGGAAATGACACTCCGTCTATTCAAAGGTCCCCGGGAATCCGATTCAAGACCCATATTCGGTTCCATTCTGGGTATAGCCCTGAGTATGATCCCTCTTGTCGTCGTCATCTTTCTCTCCGACGGAATGATCAAAGGCATTACGGACCGGTATATCGAAACGGGAACATTCCATATTCAGCTCAGACCCTATGAAGATTTTTCTCAGGATGAATGGGACAGGACCCTGCAGGATCTGAAGGCATCGGATCAGATCATTCATGCCGAAAGAGAACACAGCGGCATGGGGCTTGCCTTCAACGGTGATCTGCAGACCGCCGTTTCCATCAGGTCCGTCAACCCGTCGCTGTATTCAACCGACAAGGGGTTTGAGAAATACATGAAACTCCTTGAGGGTGAGTTTTCACTAGAATCAGACAGCAGCATAGTCGTCGGCAAGGAAACGGCGGCACAATTGAACCTTTCCGTGGGCGATGAACTGAAAATCATGACAGGGAAAACACTTTCCACGGGAAAGTACATCCCCAAAATTTCCACATTTACGGTCAGGGGTATTTTTACAACAGGATATCAGGACCTGGACAAATTATGGGTCTTTATTCCTCTGGACAAGGGTCTCAGGATTCTTCAGGACAGTGAGTCGGGAAGCAGAATCCTTCTGAAAGTCGCATATCCCTACAAAGACCTGAATTCCGTAGTCAGGACCGTACGTTCTGTCATCGGCGGCAGCCGATGGGGAATTTACTCATGGATGACACTGAACAGATCCCAGCAGAGCAATTACGAAACGACAAAAATGGTTCTCATTCTCATCATGTCGCTCATCGTTCTGATCGCCGTCATGAATATATCCTCCTCCATGATTATGCTTGTCATGGAGAATGAGCAGGATATCGGAATTCAGAAGAGTATGGGACTGAACAACCGGTTTCTGAAGCGTCAGTACATAATGACGGCGGCCCTGGCAGGAGGCACCGGAAGTCTCATCGGTCTGACCGCCGGAGCCCTGATCGCGGTACAGTTCAACAATCTGATTGCTCTGGCCGACAGGATCGTCAATGGATTCATCTCCCTGTATACCCGTATTTTTCATATCGCTTCAACCGGCCCGGTTTCACTATTAAACAGCGAGTACTACCTGGACGACTTCAGCATCGAACTGAACTTTTATATTCTGGGCCTGATCTTAATTCTTACCTTCCTCCTCTCTGCCGCGGCAGCCCTGATTCCGGTACGGAACATAGGCAGAATCACGCCCCTGGACATCCTCAGAAAGCATTGACAAAGAGCGGTCAGATCGTCCTCGGTCCCGTACTTCCCGGCCTGCCGTCCTTTTTTATCCTTTGAAAAGACTGTAACTGTAGCGAATAATTATATAGAATAAACAGTATACCATCAGCCAACGAGGTGAACATGTTAAAAGGTCTTAGCAGGGAAGCACAGAGAATTCTATCCATACTCGCCCAGGATGAAGCCCGCAGACTCAGGTCGGATAAACTTTTACCGGAACATGTGATTCTTGCTGTTCTCAAGGACAAGGAAGGCAGCGGTTTCCATCTCCTCAAAAAACTGGGAGTCAATACATCCGAAATGGGAGAGGAGATCGAAAAATCGATTCCTCCGTCGGATTTTTCAAATATGATTCCGGGGGAGGTTCCTCCTTCCGGCCGCCTCCGGTTCCTCCTCGAGAGTGCGGCGAATGAAGCCACGGCTCTGCACCACGAGTTTATCGGTACGGAACACTTTATAATTGCAGCCGCGGGTGAACCCGGCAGCACGTCAGCCCTCTATCTTTCAGCCTACAATGTTACCACAGAGATCCTCAGAAGCATTCTCTTTGACATCAACCGGAGACAGCAGAAAAGTACGAACCCGCCTCTCCCGTCGGGAGGTGCGGCCCGTCAGAGACCGAGGATCAGCGTGACCAAGGAAGTCAACGGACTTCTGAAGGAATA